>DMHA01000149.1 GCA_003449615.1 Flavobacterium sp. | reverse complement strand
TTACTGCTGATGCGTTAAGATTTTATTTTTTAATGTAAAGTATTGTTATACATATATTTATATTCGTTCTTTGATTTTTTGATTTGATTTGAAGGTTGATGCTTTTATCGTATTTTATAGGATAAAAGTATGAATTCAGGAAAATATGTTTTTTCACAATTGTTAGATTTTGTCAACAAGTATGAATTTGAAAAATTTGTAAAAAAATATAATGGTAATCATCGAGTTCGTGATTTAAACTGTTGGAATCAATTTATTCAATTGTTTTTTGGACAATTAACTTCTTTAAATTCCTTACGTGATATATGTTTGTGTCTTAAGGCTCACAATAATAAACTCTATCATCTAGGTATAAAAAGTTATGTAAATCAAACAACTTTATCAAGAGCTAATGAAAATAGGGATTGGCAAATATTTGCTGATTTTGGACAATATCTAATTGAGCAAATTCGCCCTTTGTATCAAAATAGTGAAATATCAAATATAGAGCTCGATAATGAAATATTTGCATTAGATTCAACATCTATATCATGTAGCATCAATCTTTTAACTTGGGCTGAAGGAAAATATAGTCGTGGAGCTGTCAAAGTTCACACTTTGTTAGACCTGCGAGGTAGCATCCCAGCCTTTATTTTAGTAACAGATGGTAAATATCACGATAGCAATGTATTAGATGTAATAAGTTTTGTGCCAGACGCCATTTATTTGATGGATAAAGCATATGTAGATTTTGAAGCATTATACAAAATACATTTGATCAATGCTTTTTTTGTAACAAGAGCAAAATCCAGTATGAAATACACTACTGTGGAGCAAAACTTTAATATCGACCAAAATACCGGACTCAGAGCTGATAAAACGGTAGAATTGACAGTGGTTAAGTCAAGAAAACTATACCCAGAAAAAATCCGTTTGGTTGAATACTATGACTCGCAAAACAACAATTATCTGATATTTATGACCAACAATTTTGAAGTTACCGCATTAGAAATCGCTTATTTATATAAAAACAGATGGCAAATAGAAACATTTTTTAAATGGATTAAACAAAATTTATCAATTAAAAAGTTTTGGGGACATTCCAGTAATGCTGTAAAAACGCATATTTGGATAGCTATCTGCACTTATTTAATAGTTGCGTATGTAAAGAAAAAAGTGAAAAGTGAATTGTCAATTTATCAAGTTATGCAGATTTTAAGCATATCTGCATTTGACAAAACACCAATCAGCCAATTGCTGAACGGTTTTCAAATCAATCAAAATGTCAATGAACTTCAGTTTAATTTATTTAACGAAATTTAAAAAATATTAACGCATCAGTACTAATTACAAATAATAATTTTTTATAAATGTTAAACATGAATCTCCTGGTTATTTTTGTCTCTAATAGGGATATAATTATGGTTAAAATTTGGATAATTTATCCAAAAGAATATTCTAGGTTAATAACTTTACAATTTGTGTATTTCTTTAAAAAAAGAGAAAACAGTTATTAAGGTCAATATATAATTCATTAGAAAACACTAAAAAAAGTTAACTATAATTGGTTTTAAAAATATATTGTTTTCACTATTGCTTCTGATATTATAATCAGAAGCAAATAATGAAAAAACTTACTAACCAAAAACATTAATTATATACTCTTACATAATCTATTTCGAAAGTGGAAGAAACAAAATTCGGGTCTATTGTACCTCCAAAATTTCCTCCCATGGCACAATTCATAATTAAGAAAAATTTCTGATTAAAAGGCAAATTGGAGGTATTTGTAAAGGTTTTAAACAATACATTATCAATATAAAACTTGATGTAGTCTGCTCTCCAGTCTATGCTGTAAATATGAAATTCGGTTGTTGCATTCGAAATAACCTTAGATGTTGAATCTGCGTTCCCTCCAGAACGACCAGTATAATGGAGTGTTCCATGAATTTTATTTAAGTCGTTTCCGATGTGTTCCATAATGTCAATTTCTCCACAAGCTGGCCAACTCACTGTGCTAATATTGTCTCCCAACATCCACAGAGCAGGCCAAGTTCCTCCACCAACAGGGAGTTTTGCTCGAAATTCTATTTTTCCATATTTGACAGAAAATTTTCCTTTAGACAAAAGACGAGCAGAGGTGTAGTTGCTTCCTTGATAACTTTCTTTTTTTGCAATGATCTTCAAAACCCCGTTCTCTACTTTGACATTGTCTGGACGATTGGTATAATTCTGAGATTCATTGTTGCCCCAACCACCGCTTCCTGTGCCAATATCGTAACCCCATTTTGAAGAATCTGGTGTACCATCAGTATTAAATTCATCTGAAAAAAGAGTTTCGCTGCTTACATTTATGGTAACGGTTACAGTACTGCTAATCGATTTTGACCCATTATTTGCAGTAACGGTTACAATATAACTAAAGGTTCCTGCTGTTTTGTAGGTATAACTATTAAGCCCTGAAGTTGCATTGAGTACATTCCCATCACCATAAGAAATTATATATGAGCTTGCATTTGTAGCACTAATAGTAAATTTGACTATTCCGCTCCCGTCACCATTGGGGTTTGTTGAATTTTTTCCAACAATCTCTGTTGAGATTACAAGATTAGAAGGCGTAATTTCTATATCATTACTAGAACCTCCATCTGATGAACTGCAGGAAATTAAAAGGATTAGTGCTAATAACAATACAAGCGGTTTATTATAATTATAGATTGAATTTTGCATTGGAAGATTTTTTTTAAAAATTGGTTTATATGAAAGAGGAGTTAAAAAATTAACTCCTCTTTGTCTAAATTTTGAATTTTATTCAGGTACTAGAACAAACCACCATTCAAATCCATTATTACCATCAGCGGTACTTAATACTATTTCGTTAGCCTCTCTTTTGAATATTCTATACTGATGGTTTCCACCTGTATAATAACCTATAAAGGAAGTTCCAGAAAGCGTAATGGTTTCTACGCTATTTGGAGCTGATAAAGTATATTGCCCAGAATAACTAGCAAAAGGATATTGAAGAATATCGTCTCCGTCGGCAGTTCCTCCAGGTCCATTTAGTTGTTCGATTAATGTTTTACGTCCAAAAACATAACCGTCTGCTCCTGTATTATGTGTGAAACTACCATCTGATTTAAAAGTAAATCGATCGTCATACATTCCTGAATTGGCTTTAGAATTTGCTGGAGCTCCATACCATTCTGTAATAATAGAACCGCCAACTGGTCCTAAACCAAAATGGTTATTTCCTTCGGCTTTTATTCTCCAAGCTCTAGAACTATTGGCATTTAGAATCGTAACCAATTCTGCTGGCGGTACATATACAACCAACACATCAAACTCAATAGTAGTACTTGAACTTACACCTGCTTTTCCGCTTGCAACTACTGTGATAATATATTTATTTGTACCTGTATTGCCAAAATTATAGGTTATGTGTCCAGATGTTTTTACAGTTTCTACACCATTATAAATAAATTTATATGATATTGCATCATCTGCAGTAGCTATAATATTCACTACGCCAGATCCATCTCCAAAAGGATTACTCGCATCTTTACCAACAAGTTCTGGAGTTACTACTAAATTAGTTGGAGCAATAATTTCTCCAAATTCATAGTCTTCCTTTTCACAACTACTAAAGATAAACAGTGTGATAAGAAAAGTTAAAAAATATTTTATAGTTTTCATCTTTTATTTTTTTAATTAAATTCTTACTAATTTATAAGACCAAAATACATTAGAACCAGTTTCAATAACAACATTCATGGTGTTGTTATTGTCGGTAAGCGTTACATTGTACACAATTGAATTGGGTACCGCTACATTGGGTAATTCCCCTGCATTGACTGCTTTTGGAATTCCAATATAAGAACCAGAACCCGTAATTGTTAAAGTTTTTGCAACTGCATCATATAGATAGGTTGCTCCACTAGGTCCGTTATGAGGCGAAACTGGTGCACCGCATCCGTCGGCTGGTATACCTTGCCATTTTTCAATCCACGTTTCAGCACCTAAAACATTGCTAAAAGAGCCGTTTGAAGAAAACACAAAAGTATCATCATAATAACAAGCTCTTTGAGTAACTCCTGCTGCATCAATAGACCACCATTCGCCACTTCCTGAAGTAGGACCTACTTTCAAAGAACCAGCTTCAGGCGCCATTTTCCATGTTCCTGTTAACCCAGTTGAAGGTGTAGCTGCTTTATAAAAATAAATATTATCAATAAAAACCGTACCTGCTGCCCAAGGTGTTCCAACAAATTTTAATTGAAAAATATCGGCAACTGTAAATCCGTTTTGACTTGTAAATGCTGAAATTGGAATGTCAATACTTGTCCATTCATTGGCAACAAGGTCTTTTACTACCGGTCTTTCTCCGTTTGATTTACTGATTAATGAAGTTTCTATTTTTTGAGCATCGGCTGTCCAAACATCCATGTGAATAAACTCCATTCCAGAAACATCTACGGTAACATTATCGGCTAATGCAATTCCTTGATAACTCAATTTAATGTAATTCAACATTTTATCGCCATTCAAGTCGAATTCACCCCAACTACTTCCTTGACCTCCTTGTCCCCAATCTGGGAAATAATTTGTTCCTGCAACATTGGTATATTTTGATCCATAAATCGAAATTACATTGGCTTCCTGTCTCGTTGGTGGTATAGGAGCAGAGGCAACTGGTTGCAAAATAGCAGTTACATCAAAACTCTGCGATTTTTCAGTTGTTTGTATCGCTGCACTTTTGCAAACTACTCTGATTGTATAGGTACCAGCATTTGTATAAACATAAGATGCTGTTTGGTCTATGTTGGCAGAAACAGGAGTGCTTATACCTGATTCACCAAAATACACATCGAACATGGTTGCATATTTTGCTTTTACTGTAACATTTACTTTTTTAGAAACCAATAAGTCATTTGAAATAGTAACTTCTAAATTTTCGGGTGCTTTAAAAGAAACTATCAAAGTTTGTGTTGATTCTGTTTGTAAGCCAGTAATACTTGTTGCCACTATTCTTACAGTAAAAGTTCCTTCATTATAGATATGTGAGGTGCTTTTTCCGGGAGCAACGGTTACAGCCGTGGCAGTTCCATCTCCATAGAATATGTCATACGATACCGCACCTTCGCTATGGGGTGTGATAGTAACTAAGCCCGTATTGTCTTGCGTAATATTATAAAACGCAACTACATTAGTTGGTGCGCCAACCGAATTTATAAATGATGTATCATCATCAATACCATCTACCGTGCAACTTATGGCTATTGCCAATAAGAATACGAAACCAAAAATAAATTTTATATTTTTCATCATTATATTGTTTTAATAATTAGGGTTTTGTGCCCAATTTCCTGCTGCGAATTGAATCTCTTCTAAAGGAATAGGGAATAATTCATGTTTTCCAGTTACAAATCCATCTATTTCTTGTGCTGCTTTTCCGGTTCTTACTAAATCAAAGAAACGATGTCCTTCGCCTGCCAATTCTACTCTTCTTTCAGCTAAAATTGCATCATACAAGGCGGTTCCAGAAGCTGTAATTCTATGATTTACATCTCCAAAAGCTCTGTCTCTAACCATATTTAAATAATTTCTAGCTTTTGCATCATCATTATTAGTTTTTTTATTATTAGCTTCAGCAGCCATCAATAAAACATCAGCATAACGAATGGCTCTGTAATTATTAGGGCTTGTCAATTTAACATCTCCTGCTGCTTCTGGTCTTCTTGTTCTTGGGATATACTTTCTGTTGAAGAATCCTGTGTCTTCGTGTTGTTTGGTGTATTTTGATCCAGGATGAGCAGGAATCCAAGTAGCCATATCTAAAATAGTGACGTCTTTTCTAAGGTCGCCAGTTGTAAAAGCACTTACAATTTTTGGGGTAGGGAGATTAAAGTTGTTTCCATCGGCAAATACTGGGCCTTCATAACCAAATGGTCCAGCAAAACCTACGGCTACATTGCCTTCAATGTTTTGCATTCCACTATAACTTCCACCTTCAACATCGGTATATTGTATTTCAAAAACAGATTCAGGACCATTTTCTCCAGCGTCTTCAAAAATACTTCCAAAAGGAGTTAATCCATCTGTAATTTGTTGAGGAGTCAAATCTGCTGTGGTTACTAAACGATAATTATTTGTAGAAATTAGGGTTTCAAAGGTATCAGCTGCTTCTGTGTATTTTCCTTGATACAAATAGGCTTTGCCTAACAAAGCTAATGCAGCACCGCTGGTTGCTCTTCCTTTTTGTGCCGCTATTGAGCTTAGATTTTGCGAAGCATAAATTAAGTCGGCTTCGATTGAAGCATAAACATCACTAACAGATGAACGTGGAATGGATTTTTCGTCACCAGTCGAAAATCTTTTATCGCCTTTCATTGGAATTCCGCCAAACCATTTTACCAATTCAAAATGATAATAGGCTCTAAGAAAACGAGTTTGTGCAATGATCTGGTTTTTGCCCACAAAATCAGTTTTATCCTTAAATTCCATAATGTAATTGCATCTTTGAACGCCTGCAAACATCCAATCCCACAATTGCTTGATTTGAGCATTCACAGGAGTATGAATCATATCATCTACTGATTGATAGCCTGGTACATCATTCGGACCATTACCACCTGCAAAGGTATTATCAGAAGCAATCTCGCCCATCAAAACATTGATAAAGGAGGATTGTAACATATCATAGGCACCAATTAAGGCATTTTCATAATCAGTTTTTGAATTAAAATAATTCTCAGAGTCTATAGAGTATTGAACAGGACGTTCAACAAATTCATCAGTGCAAGAAATAACAGCCGTTGAAAAGAGAGTCAAACTTGCTATTGCTATATAAATATACTTTTTCATTTTTCTTATTTTTAGAAATTAATGTTTAAACCTAATAGGTAGGTTCTTGGAATAGGGTAAAAGCCATCGTCTATACCACCTCCAATGGGAGCCCCATTTGAAGCACCTGGGTCATAACCTTTGTATTTTGTAAAAGTGTACAAATTATTTACACCTGCATACAATCTTACTTTAGATATTCCTGATTTTTGAATAAAATTAGGATTTATCGAATAGCCTAGCTGAGCACTTTGTATTCTGAAATAAGAAGCATCCTCTACAAAATAATCTGAAAATACTCTATTGGTGTTTCCCCCAGTACTAACTTTAGGAACGGTATTACTTGTTCCTTCACCAGTCCATCTGTCTAACACATAAGTTAATCGATTCGCATCGTCTGATATGCTTTCATAATTACGAACCATATCATTTCCAACAGACGCAAAAGAATACATCGAAAAATCAAACCCTTTGTAATTTAATTGTACGTTGAAACCCATTGTAGCTTCAGGAATCGGATCACCAATATCAGTTCTATCATCAAAGCCAATTTCACCATCACCATTAACATCGACATATCTAAGATCACCTGGAGAAGCATTCGCTCCAATCGCTAATTGAGATGGATGAGCATCTACTTCAGCTTGATTTTGAAAAATTCCATCCGTTTTCAACCCATAAAAATAGCCTATTGAATGACCTACTTCCATTCTGGAAGGTGCTTGTTGACCAATGCCAAAAACACCACCGGCTAGAAAATCAGTGCCGTTTATATAAGTGACATTATTTTTTAGCAATGTTACATTATAACCTAAACTCATACTGAAGTTTTCTGAGAACTTATTTTTATAGTTTATAGCAAACTCAAATCCCTCGTTTCTTACCTCTCCAGCATTAATTGTTGGATTGGACGCACCTGGAGCTGCCCCGCCAAGAGTACCAGATACTGGGATACCAGGAACTAACAAATCTTTTCTTGTATCGATAAAATAATCAGCTACGATATTAATTTTATTATCCAATAAATTGACATCCAATCCTACATCAATTTTCTCAGCTTGTTCCCATTTTAGTTTTTCATTAGGGATTTGTCCTGTTGCTACTCCATTGACTAAAGCACCGTCAAATAAATAAGTTGCTTCTCCTGATAATTGTGAAATGTAACCATTATTTGGTATTCTATCATTACCAACGATGCCATAACTTCCTCTTAGCTTCAAAAAATTGATGATTTTAGATTCTCCAAAGAAGCCTTCGTCAGATATTAACCAACCTGCAGTAACTGATGGAAAATATCCTACCTTGTTGCTTGGTCCAAATTTGGTAGAAGCATCACGACGATACATCCCTGACAATAAGTATTTCCCTTTATAATCATACTGAACTCTTGTAAAGTAAGAAAGACGTCGTTCGTCATAAATGTATGAAGATGCTGGATTTACTCCTACTGGTGGTGCACCTTTGGTTAAAGCAATATCTGCAAAATCCCAAGAATTATTTGGTACATCATAGCCAGTGGCACCTAATCCATTGCCATATTCTTTATAGACGGTATTACCCACCATTGCAGTAATTTTGTGATCATCTGCAATTGTTTTTGTGTAAGTTCCAAAAAGGTCAAAAGAATAACTATTGTCATTTACTGCACTTTGATTAACAGTACTTCTAGGAGTGTTAAATACTTTTCCGCTACCATATTCTACCACAGGGAAGAATGATTTGCTTTCGCTGTTCGCCGATTTAAAACCCAAGTTGCTTGAAATTACAAAATCTTTAAACAGTTTATAATCCAATCCGAAATTACCACTGATTTGTTTGAAATTATAATTATTGTAAGTGTTTTCTATTTGCGCTAATGGATTGATCATTTCGTTTCCTAAACTTCCACCTGGAAATAATGTATGATTACCGTTAGTGTCATAAGGTGCAATAACAGATGGTGCATTAACAGCGTTTAAAAGTACGGATGCGTTTCCGTTTTCTAGTAAAGTTCTTCTGTTAAAATAGGTATAAATAACATTTGATTTTAATTTCAATTTTTCTGAAACGTCAGCATTCAAGGAAACTCTTGCAGTATTTCTTAAAAACCCAGATTTATCTCCGCCAACAATTCCCTCTTGATCTAAGTGTGAACCACTTACAGAATAAGAAATTTTCTCTGATCCTCCCGAAAAAGTTAAATCATGACTAATAATAGGAACACTTGCACCAAAAACCTCTTTTTGCCAATCGGTTCCTGTTCCTAAATTTGAATTTAATATTGGATAAGGTAAGGCTTTACCTCCATTAGCATAACTTTCATTCAGTAAAGCAGCATATTGAGTAGCATTTAAGGTAGATAAGGTTTTTGCAGTTTCTTGAAAACCTGTATAAGTGTTGAAAGACAATTTGCCTTTAGAATTCTTTTTGCCCGTTCTAGTAGTTACTAAAATAACCCCATTGGCAGCAGCCGACCCATAGATGGCCGCTTGAGCATCTTTTAATACCGTCATCGACTCTACATCATTAGGGTTTAATAATCCAAGTTCTCCTATATATCCATCAATTATAACAAGTGGAGAAGCGTCTCCGTTTGTAGCAATACCCCTAATCCTAATATCTAGTGCGGCTCCAGGAGATCCAGAAGTAGTGGTTACATTCACCCCAGAAACAGTACCTTGTAAGGCTTGTTCGATTCTAATGGGTTTCAAAATGTCTAAAGCTTTGCTATCTACAACCGATACAGCTCCAGTTATTTCCTTTTTTTTCTGAGAACCGTATCCTATCACAACCACTTCCTGCAAAGCTTGCGATTCAGGTTTTAGGTTTACATTAATAGTAGTTCGACCTTTTATGGCTTCTTGTAGTGTTCCGTAACCTACGAAACTAAAAACTAAAGTGCCATTTGAATCGGCTTTTATTTGGAAATTTCCATCCATGTCCGAAGAAGTTGCTTTCGTAGTTCCCTTAATTAGGACCGAAGCTCCTGGAATGGGTAATCCGCTTTCGTCTATTACTTTTCCTTTTATGGAAACATCTTGTGCTTGTCCATAAACGGAGAATAGAACAGATAAAAAACAAAAAATAAGTACTTTTGTTAATTTCATTTTTCTAAAATTTTGGTTAGTTAATTGTTAATTGTATTGTTTCTTAGTCAAGAAATGCAATATATTTACAAAAGTAATTCTATTGTGAATTTTAAATTAATCAATTTTTGTCATTTATTAATCAATTTTTTACTAATTATGAAATTAATTCCACTTTAAATTATTACATACAAAATTTTATTATGATTAAGGACGCTTACAGAGAAATCACGAGACTGATTCCCGAAGATAGTTTTTTGGTGGAGCAGAGAGTCAAAAATAATTTTGATTTTCCCATACACTTTCATCCTGAATATGAACTGAACTTTATTTATAGAGGAAAAGGAGTCAGGAGAATTGTTGGCGATCACACGGACGAAATAGACGACTTAGAACTTGTAATGGTGGGGCCAAATGTGGTTCATGGATGGGAACTGCATAATTGTACTTGTCAAGAGATTTATGAAATTACTATTCATATTCACAATGACCTGTTTGATAAAAAAATGTTATCAAGAAGAATTTTCAAACCCATTAGTGATATGTTTAACAGGGCAAAACATGGTATTCTTTTTTCTCGTGAAACAACAAACTTAATGATGCCTCGAATCATGCTTTTGTCTCGAACTACAGGTTTGCAATATTACCTAGAATTTGTGTCTATCTTGAATGATTTGGCTCTTTCAGAAGATCAAAAATCCCTTTCAATCTCTTGTAAGGAAAAAGAAGATTTTCACAATAGCGACAAGATTAAAAAAGTGTATGATTACATTCAAGAAAATTTCTCTAAGACCATTACGCTGGATGAAATTTCAGAATTGGTCAACATGAGCGCCGTTTCTTTCAATAGGTTTATCAAACAAAGAACAGGAAAAACTTTTATTCATTATTTGAATGACACCCGAATTAGTTTTGCCTCGAGATGGTTGTTAGAAACGGAATTAAGCATCGGAGAAATAAGTTATAAATGTGGGTTTAACAATATAGCTAATTTTAACAGATTGTTCAAACAGGCAAAAAACATAACACCCAAAGAATTCAAAAAACAATTTATAGGAGTAAAAAGAGTTTTGTAATATTTGCAGAAATTATTTCATCAATTATTACGCGCTTTGTTCGGTTTGTCTTAAATATTTGCAAAAAGCCAAAATCAAAAATCTTTGTCTATATTTGAAAGATGAAAATTGAATCTCAAATAGAAAAAATTTCAAGTTTCCAACATCTCGAATTGTTGGCGAACCAAATTGTAGAAGGGTTCATATCAGGAATGCACAAAAGTCCATTTCACGGTTTTTCGGCTGAATTTGCAGAGCATAAGGTGTATAATGTGGGCGAAAGCACCAAGCATATCGACTGGAAATTGTTTGCCAAAACCGATAGATTGTACACCAAAAAATTTGAAGAAGACACCAATTTGCGCTGTCATATCATCATCGATAATTCGTCGTCGATGCACTATCCAAAATTGGAAGAAAAAGAGGAGTTTTACAAAAACAAGATTGGATTTTCAGTTTTAGCTTCGGCAGTTTTAATGAATATTCTAAAAAAACAACGTGATGCTGTGGGTTTAAGTGTCTTTTCGGATTCGTATGAGTATTATTCACCCGAAAAAGGAAGTGATCGTCACCACCGAATGATTTTGAACGCTCTCGAAAATCTAACCACTTTCAAACCACAAACTATTGTGCTGAATGGTCAATTAAACATCAGAGAATCTTCGGTTTTGGAACAAAAATAACCATTTAAAAACCTTGCAAAGTCCAGTTTTGGGGGTAATATGGCTTTAACTTTTTTTATTGGGAATTTCCTAATTTTATTGAATCGTTATCTTTATTTTTTTCGAAATATTTGCTGATGAATTTCCGATGTAAATCATATAATCGCCTTTTTCTAGATTCCAATTCGAAATGGTTTCATCATAAAAACACAAACTATTAGTATCAATCGAAATTTTGAAAGTAGCATTTTCTCCTTTTTTAACTTCCACTTTTTGAAAACCTTTTAGTTCTTTTTCAGCTCTGCTCACTTTGGAATTCAGTTTGCCAATATAAACCTGAACTACTTCGGCACCATCAAGATTTCCTTTATTAGAAACTGTACCTGTGATGGTTATAGCTTCATCTTTTGAATATACTTTCTTGTCAGAATCCAATTTTGAAAGTTCAAATTTGGTATAGGACATTCCTTCTCCAAAAGCAAATAGAGGTTTAATTTTCTTGGTGTCATGCCAACGGTACCCTACCAAAATATCTTCTTTGTAATACTGATTGACCTTATCTCCAGGATAACTCAACTCTCCGAAGGAATGTGCGGCGTTATCGCTTAATTTTTTTGGAAACGAAAACGGCAGTTTTCCTGAAGGATTTATATCTCCACTAATAACATCGGCAATAGCATCGCCGGCCACACTACCCAAATACCATGTTTGCATGATGGCTTTTACATTAGAAATCCAAGGCATCTCAACGGCATTTCCGCTTACTAAAACTACTGCAAGGTTTGAATTTACTTTCAAAAGTTCGTTCAAAAGTTCCTCTTGTCCAAAGGGCAATTTATATTCTTTTCTATCCACTCCTTCACAATCTTGCAGATGATTTTTATTTAATCCACCAAAAAATAATACTATATCTGCTTTTGATGCGGCTTCAATGGCTTCCTTTTTTAGTTTATTTGCATCAAATGATGATGGAATAACTTTGCCGTAAGACGAAGGACCCGAGGCATAACCCATAGCGTGAATTATTGTTGCGTTTTTGTATCGATTTTTCAATCCTTCTAAAGGAGTTATTTCGCTCAATGCTTTCAATTCAGACGAACCGCCTCCTAGGGTCATTGATTTTGTAGCATTTTCGCCAATCACTGCAATTGTTGTCTTTTTGGAGGCATTAATTGGAAAAAAGGAGGACTCATTTTTTAATAACACAATTCCCTCTCCAGCAATTTTTCGGGCCACATCAAGATGTTCTTGGTTATTTATTCTACCCAAAGTGCGATTCGGGTTCATGTTGGTTCGAAACATTAAAAGCAGAATGCGCCTCACTTTATCATTTAAAACTTCTTCTTTAATTTCGCCACTTTTAAGCATTTTCAAAAAAGGATTGGCCAAATAATAAGCATCGTAAGCGTTTTTTGAGGAGGATGTCAATCCATCTGTTCCGGTTCCCATTTCTAAATCTAAGCCATTAAGAGCAGCTAGTTTGGTGTTGTGTGTGCCTCCCCAATCGGATATTACTACTCCATCAAAGTTCCAATCTTTTTTTAATATTTTATTTAATAACAGCTCATTATGGCAACAAAACTGTCCTCTGAACTGGTTGTAGGCTCCCATTATGGACCAAACCTTTCCCTCGGTAACAGCAGCTTTAAATGCAGGTAGATAGATTTCGTGCAAGGCTCTATCACTAACTTCTACATTGATATGATTTCTTCCCAATTCTTGATTGTTAAGCGCATAATGCTTGACGCAAGCGGCAACTCCGTTTTGCTGAACGCCTTGAATGTAAGGAATCACCATTTTTGAAGCTAAAAACGGATCTTCGCCCATGTATTCAAAATTTCGACCATTGAGTGGGGTTCGATACATATTTACTCCAGGACCTAATAACACATCTTTTTTTCTGTAACGTGCTTCTTCTCCAATGCTTATTCCATAGTCTTTAGCTAATTTAGGATTAAACGTCGAAGCCAAACAAGTTAAAGCTGGAAAGGCAGTTATGGAATCATTGGCCCAATTGGCATAACCCCAATTGTCCCAATTGATTTCTCCTCGAACCCCGTGAGGACCATCGGACATCCAAAGTTCTGGAATGCCGAGTCTTTCAACACCGGGTGAACTAAATTTAGATTGTGCGTGACACAAGGCTACTTTCTCTTCTAAAGTTAAGGTTGAAATTATACTTTCAACTTTAGCTTCAATTGATGTTGAATTTTTATTTTCTTGTGCTTTGGTGCTTAGAACTAACATAGAATTACAAATAATTACAAATTACTGCTGATGCGTTAAGATTT
>DMHA01000150.1 GCA_003449615.1 Flavobacterium sp. | reverse complement strand
TATATTCAATATTATAATATTAATAAACATTCTTAACATTCAATTTTCAATTATGCATCCAGAAATAGAAAAAAAAATAGCTCAAAAACTTTTTGGACACAATGAACAAAGCTGGAAAAGAGCCTCTGGTGAAACTCAAAAACATTATTTAGATTTGGCAAAATTTGAAATTAATTTAGTAAAAACTGAATTGGCTAAAGAACAGAACAATGTTGAAGAAACAGATTTAACTTCTCTATTTAAAGAAGAAATTGAAAGCAAAAATTCAGAAATTGAAAATTTAAATAAAGAATTGGAAACTTTAAAAGCTGAATCAGAAAAAGCAATAGCGGAATTAGTAGCTAAAGTTAATGCTTTGACCGCTCAGATTGAAGAATTAAAGAAAGAAAATACTGAATCAACTGAAAAGAAAACTAAAAAATAATCACCTAAAACTTAAACTACATCTACAATTTATAATCTCTTTTCCGCTTCCGAACGGGTCCAGAGGATACATTAAACCATTTGAAAATTTACTATTTAAATCTACTTCCTGCCCGCTCAAAGATTGATGTGATGGTCTAACCTCTGGGTCTTTGGCAGTATTCCAAATTTTTTTACTCGCTCCGGAAAGTCTTCCACCTTCAAACTGCCCATAAGAAGAAGCTGAACCAACTTCTGTTCTTGCAATCATTAAAGCTCTTGACGCACTAAAAGACTGATAAGTATCTTTGACACCTTCGATTACAAGCTGTTCTTCTAATAATTTAAAGTCATCAAAATTATATATAATATCTTGAGTTTCGGCTATAGTTAAGGCTTCCGCTTTGGCTTTCTCTACAATTTTAGAAACTTTATATTTTGTCGTATTGCTTACAAAAGTTATTTTGCGACCGACATTCTGGCTTATGAAAGTATTTGTGGCTATGTCTAAAAAATTGTCAAACTGTGCATTGTCGATTGGACTTAATAATTGCAATTTTACAAAAGCTGGTATTACTTCTTTGTAAAGCTGTTTATAAGCGGTTTCCCAAGTTTCATTATTTTTATTTAAAACATCAAAAACTGAATCAATGCCATTTAGTTTAATTGATTCAATAAGTTTATTCTCCTCTTCTGAAAAGAGATTTGAAATTTTCTTTTTAATTTTCTTATCGAATTTTTGCCTTTCCAATTCGATTTTACGCCATTCCTGATTGGCTTTACTGCTTTGCTTCGGCATTATTATTATTTATATTGTTTAAGTTTAAGCCCATGTCTAAGCGACGATTAACTTCTTCAATATCCACACCGAGTAATGCTAATTGTGAAGCTTGGCTTACAACTTCGCTAAAGTCAGCTTGCAGAGCTTGAATATGCTTAGTATTAAAAGTAATATAATTACCTTCACCTAATTCGTCTCTAAATCCCCAAGTCAATGTCCCAGCAAACTGTGTTAGTTTAGGCAATAAAGTATGATTCCAGCACACTTTTTCAAACTCTCGAACATTATTTAAGCTTGCATTTTCGCCATAGCCGACAAGAATAGGATTAACTCCAAATGCATTGCAAATCTCTTCTCTAATTGTCTTTTTGCCCGCCTGATAATCCATTTCAACAGCATTCCGAGAAAAAGATTTTATTTCATCTACGCCTTGCAAAGCCAAAGGCTTACCATTATTTTTTTTGCTTGCATATTTAGTTCTCAAATACTCTCTTTCTCGCTTTAACTCATCTGGTCCTATATCTTTGCCATAAAGTAAAAGTAAAGCGGGAATCATTTGATTATTCAAACTGTCTAAATTCCATGAGTCCTGAGCCAAATTCAAGCTAATATGCTTCATTAAACCTTTGACGGGGCCTAAACCTTCAAGCAAATTGGCTGGGTTTGGGTTTTTGTGGTGAATAACTTGTTCTGATAAATATTGAGTTTTCTTTCCACCGTTCTCAAATAAATAATGGTCAATTAGCTTGCCTACGCCTTTAAATCCAACGACTGACATTTTATCGGGGAATAGTGGCCATAATTCTTTTGTTTGATTCCCAATTTTTGCTTTTAATAAATAAGAATTTCCGCAAAGTTCATATTGTTTCCAAAGCAATTGCCAAAACTGGCCTGGTGAAATTTCTGGGTTTGGAGTATTAAGCAAAGCTATTAATGGGTGCTTGTCTTGAGGCTCACCTTTTGCGTTTTGAATTTCAAAATAAGCACTAGTAACGCTTTGAGCAATAAAATTTACGCATCTAAAAACTAAATGATTAATATAAGCTTGATTAACAGCGAAATCAACAGAATAACTATTGACGACGGCTTCAGGTTCTCGCAAAATTGTAACTGCTGAACTTAGGTTTTGAATATCATTTTGCGGTTTTTGCACTTGCCCAGCACGGCTCACAAAACTATCAATGAAAACTCTATTATCTTCTCTTAAAATCATCCTTTAACATTCTTAACACTCTTTCATTATAGTTTAATTTTTTAATCATATTCATCACTATCATTATCAGATAATCCAAAAAAATTAATTTTATTTATAAATAAACGAGATAGACTTTGAGACATTGCATCTACTTGATCATCATTAGCACTTTTTGGAAAGCTTGCACACTCATCAATAAAGTCATTTGTAAAACTTGCATATTTTGGCAAAAAGACATTTCCACTTTCGACTTTTGGAGATACACCAGCAACACGAGCTTCTTTTGACGAATCTGGATTTATCGCAATAATTGAATGATTAGGCAATTTACTTTTAATGACAGAAATAATAGCCGCGCCATTAGCTTTTTCTTCAATCAAAATAGTTTTTGACTTAGGATTTTTGGCAGAGAAAGAAATAATTGCTTGCAAGGTGTCAGGAAAATTCATTTGTGCTCGAACTTGGTCGAGTAAATAAGCATTTTCAGCTTTACGACCCCAAGCCTGACCCACAACATAATCACTATTTTTTGAATCTTTAAAAGTTAAGTCCCAACTTTGAATACGCTCATCAAATGAGTCAATAAAGTCATCGGTTAAATAATCATAGAATTTCCACCAATGCCGTTTTAACATAGCTCCTTCGGCTGATACTGGTCTTTGCTGATAAAGTGCATTCCATGTCCAGCCACCTCGTACTTTTAATTTTTCAAAAAATTCTACTGAATATCGCTCTGGGTGTAAAGCTTCCCCTTTTTTTCTAAACTCCTCATCTTCCTCTGCAATGGCGGGATAGCTGAATACTTGC
>DMHA01000223.1:5121-5710 GCA_003449615.1 Flavobacterium sp. | reverse complement strand
ACGTCGAATATGTAATTATGGACAATAAAATTTTGATTGTCGATGAGCAAACGGGACGTATTATGGATGGTCGCCGTTATTCAGACGGTTTGCACCAAGCGATTGAAGCCAAAGAAAGTGTGAAAATTGAAGATGCAACCCAAACATTTGCCACAGTAACACTTCAAAATTATTTCAGAATGTACAGCAAACTGGCTGGTATGACTGGAACTGCGGTTACAGAAGCGGGCGAGTTATGGCAAATATACAAATTGGATGTGGTAGAAATTCCTACCAACCGTCCAATGGTTAGAAAAGACAAAGAAGATTTTATTTACAAAACTACTCGTGAAAAATTCAATGCAGTAATCGATGATGTTACCGAATTATCGAATGCAGGAAGACCAGTTTTGATTGGAACAACCTCAGTAGAAATTTCGGAATTATTGAGTCGAATGTTGAAAATGCGTGGCATAACCCACAACGTTTTGAACGCAAAAATGCACAAGCAAGAAGCTCAAATTGTGGAAGAAGCTGGAAAGGCTGGTGTGGTAACTATTGCTACCAATATGGCTGGTCGTGGAACGGATATTAAATTATCTGCCGAAGT
>DMHA01000223.1:0-5018 GCA_003449615.1 Flavobacterium sp. | reverse complement strand
CGTCAGTTGCGTGGTCGTGCAGGTCGTCAAGGAGATCCAGGAAGTTCGCAATTTTATGTCTCGCTTGAAGACAACTTGATGCGTTTATTTGGTTCCGAAAGAGTCGCCAAAGTGATGGACAGAATGGGATTGAAAGAAGGTGAAGTGATTCAACATTCGATGATGACCAAATCTATCGAAAGAGCACAGAAAAAAGTAGAAGAAAACAACTTTGGCGTTCGTAAACGTTTGTTGGAATATGATGACGTGATGAATGCGCAGCGTGAAGTGGTTTACAAACGCCGTCGTCACGCTTTGCACGGAGAACGTTTGAAACTTGATATTGCCAATATGTTGTATGACACTTGCGATTTGATTGTGACCGAAAATAAAGCGACCAATGATTTCAAGAATTTTGAATTCGAATTGATTCGTTATTTCTCTATCACTTCTCCAATTACTGAAAATGATTTTGCCAAATTGACCGATATTGAATTGACCGCTAAAGTGTATAAAGCAGCCTCTCAATTTTATACCGAAAAAACCGAACGCAGTGCTAGAGAGGCATTTCCGATTATCAGCAATGTGTATGAAGACAAAAACAATCATTATGAACGCATTGTAGTTCCGTTTACCGATGGAATAAAATCGCTAAATGTGGTAACTGATTTGAAAAAAGCTTATGAATCGAAAGGAAATCAACTGGTTGCCGATTTCGAGAAAAACATCACTTTGGCTATTGTAGATGAAGCTTGGAAAAAACATTTACGCAAAATGGACGAGTTGAAACAATCGGTTCAACTGGCAGTTCACGAGCAAAAAGACCCTTTGCTAATTTATAAATTCGAAGCTTATAATTTGTTTAGTTCGATGTTGAATGGTGTGAATAAAGAGGTAATTTCGTTCTTGTTTAAAGGAGATTTGCCACAACAGCAAGCTCCTGCAATTCAAGAAGCCAAACACGTTAGAGTAAAAGAAAATTACAAAACCAGTAAAGACGAAATTGTTTCCAGCGAAAGCGCCAATCGTGAAGCAGGACAAACGCAACAGCGTCAGGTAACAGAAACCATTGTTCGCGACCAGCCAAAAATTAATCGAAACGATACAGTTACCATTCAAAACGTAGCCAACGGACAAACGCAACAAATAAAATACAAGAAAGCCGAAAGCTTGATTGCCAATGGAACTTGGGTTTTGGTTCATTAAATGGATTTAAGATTTTAGATTGTAAACTAAATTATTAAATCCTCTATTGGGTTTGAATAGTAACTTTAAATCTTTCTATCACTTTTCAATATCTTTGAGACTTTATAATTCTCTTATGAAAAACACACAAATCCTAGTCCTTTTCCTAATAGGAGCAATACTTGTCATCATTGGGGCTGCCTTCAAAATCACCAACGAACGAAAAGATTGGACAACTTTCTTTCTAATAATTGGAATGACTTTCGAAGCTGTTGCGTTTGTACTTTTAATTCTAAAATTGTTCAAGAGAAAAAACAATTCTGATTCATTTTTGGATAGTTAATTTGTTTTCAAAGAACATCAAACTTATTGTCATTGGCAAAGCCAATCATTAAAATTCACATTCCTTGATTGATGAATCTAGCCTAATTTTGGGTGACTTATATTTTGCTGAAAAACGCTAATTTTTTTGTAATTTTGCAAAAAAATTATAAAAATTCAATTCATGTTATCTATCAATAATTTATCGGTTCAGTTTGGAAAAAGAATTTTGTTTGACGAAGTAAATACTGTTTTTACACACGGAAATGTTTACGGTGTTATCGGTGCAAACGGAGCTGGAAAATCCACTTTTCTAAAAATAATTTCAGGTGATATGGATCCAACTTCTGGAAATGTTCATCTTGAACCAGGAAAACGGATGTCGGTTTTGAATCAAAATCACAATATGTTTGACGAACATACTGTACTCGAAACGGTAATGATGGGCAACAAGGTTTTGCATAAAATAAAAACCGAAATGGATGCTTTGTATTTGGATTATTCGGATGAAAATGCCAACAGAATTGGGGAATTGCAAGTACAATTTGAAGAAATGAACGGTTGGAATGCCGAGTCGGATGCGGCTTCAATGCTCTCCAATTTGGGCATTACCGAAGAAAATCATTATACCATGATGTCCGATTTGGAGGGAAAAATAAAAGTGCGAGTACTTTTGGCACAAGCCCTTTTTGGCAATCCCGATCTACTTATTATGGATGAGCCTACCAATGATTTGGATTTTGAAACCATTGCTTGGTTGGAGAATTTCTTGGCTAATTATGAAAATACTGTAATTGTAGTTTCTCACGACCGTCACTTTTTGGATGCCGTTTGTACACACATTTCCGATATTGATTTTAGTAAAATCAATCATTATTCTGGAAATTATACTTTTTGGTATGAATCCAGTCAATTGGCTGCCAAACAGCGAGCTCAACAAAACAAAAAAGCCGAAGAAAAGAAACAAGAATTAGAAGAATTTATCCGTCGTTTTAGTGCAAATGTTGCCAAATCTAAACAAGCTACTTCTCGGAAAAAGATGATTTCTAAACTGAATATTTCCGAAATAAAACCATCGAGTCGTCGTTATCCAGCGATTATTTTTGACCAAGAACGTGAAGCTGGCGATCAGATTTTGAATGTGCAAAAATTAAGTGCATCGGTTGACGGAGAGATTTTGTTTAAAGAAGTCGATTTGAATATGGCCAAAGGCGATAAAATTGTACTTTTTTCTAAAGATTCTCGTGCCACAACTGCATTTTATGAAATTCTGAACGGAAATCAAAAAGCAGACTCAGGCACTTATGATTGGGGAGTTACCACCACACAAGCCTATTTGCCATTAGAAAATCATTCTTTCTTTGAAAGCGATGATTCACTGGTGGATTGGTTGCGTCAATGGGTAAAAACCGAAGAAGAACGTGACGAAGTAAACATTCGTAGTTTTTTGGGGAAAATGATTTTCTCGGGCGAAGAAGCCTTGAAAACCTGCCGTGTTTTGTCTGGGGGCGAAAAAGTGCGTTGTATGTTATCGAGAATGATGATGCAACGTGCCAATGTTTTGATGCTTGACGAACCCACAAACCACCTTGATTTAGAGTCGATTACGGCTTTCAATAATTCGTTAAAAAACTTTAAAGGTTCTGTTATTTTTACCACACACGACCATGAATTTTCGCAAACCGTTGCCAATAGAGTTATCGAATTGACTCCAAAAGGAGCTATTGACCGATATATGACTTTTGATGATTATTTAGACGATGAAAAGATTCAAGAATTGAGAACAAAAATGTACTCTTAGCCTATCGGAATAATATATTGTCAACTTTCAATAAGCCTTATTCAAGCACTTTTTCGTAAGCTCTTCTTGGACTTCCTCGAAAATGAACGATGCCACAAAAGCAAAAACCCGATTTTTCAAAGATTTTCATCATTGGAATATTATCGTGATTCGTGTCAGCTTTTATGCTATAAATATTTTTGCTTTTTGCAAAATCTTCAACAAATTCAATCATCGTTTTGGATAGATTTTTCCCTAAATGATTTTCATCTAAAGCAAGTCGATGAATGACAACAAAATCTAAATTTGTCAACCAATTCCCTTCAATTTTTTGATATTCAGGTTCGTAATTGACAACAACAGCACAATAACCAATGATGGTTTTTTCTTCGATTAAAACGTATCCGCACTCTTTCTCAATATCATTTTTGATAACTTCCAGATTGGGATAACCGTCTTGCCATTGATTGCTGCCGTCAATTTTTCTTCTCAAAATGGCATGTTTTAAAATAGCCCAAATTTCGGAAGTTTCAGTCATTTCAGCTTTTCGAAAGTGATAATTCATTTGTAAATTTGTTACTAAATTAAATCCTTGAATTTCTAGTTATTTGTATTGGTTCGAGTGATTGATTTCTTTGAGATAATGAGTTCATCTGTTTATATTGAAGAAACTAATATAATAAATATTTAAAAAAAAATGAAAATAAAAAAAAAGGACTTCAATTAAGAAATCCTTTTTCAAATTATTTTATTGTTTGAATTTATTCTGTGGCAACTATATTCGTCTTATTTTTTCTAAAAATCTCAATACTATCATAAGTTACTGGGATAATTTCTTTACCTGTCTTGTCAATAAATCCAAATTTTTCGGATCTACTTTTAACCATAGCCCAATTTTTTCTGATGATGTCAAATTTTTCAACTTCAGCATATTTAGGTGGAATAACAAGACCACCTTGTCTATTGATAAATCCTTTTAGTCCTTGTTCTTCAACTACTGCCCATTCCTTAGAATATTCTCCAAAATTTCCAATTTTGATAAAGGTAGGAGGAACTACTTCTTTGCCATCTTCATCTATAAACCCGAGTTTGCCATCTTTTTTAACAAGTGCCCAACCCGAATTATTTGCTCCATAAACTCCTATGGATTCGTATTTGGGTTCGACAACAATTTTTCCTGATTTATCCACAAAACCAAACAAACCATTTAATTCTACCATAGCCTAATTGACATGATCTCTGTCAAATTCTTGTATTGAGTTGTATTTTGGTGAAATAACTTCAAGACCAGAATCGTTAATAAGTCCAAATTTATCGTCTGCTTTTACAATAAACAATTTTTGTCCAAATGAAAAGGTTAGGACAAGCAGCATACCTAGTGTTAGTGATTTTTTCATAATTAATTTGGGAGGTTAGAATTAATATTTATTTTAACAAACATAAATGAAATATTATGAAGTTTCAAAAAAACGTATAAGATATTTTGATATTTGTATATATTTTACTTATTGTTTAAAAGTATAGTAATTTTAGTCTATTTTTTAATCTTAATAGAGTGTAGTTGTAAATTTTATTTTGCCATTTATGAGGTTTTAAAACGTTTATTTTTTTTTAGCAATTATTTGTATATTAATAAGTTGTTAATTTTACTTCAAATAATCTTAATTTAAAACTAAAAAAAAATACATTTTTAATTAAGCAAACTTCTTAAAAATGTATCATTTATTTTTGTGGGGAGAGCAGGATTCGAACC
>DMHA01000437.1 GCA_003449615.1 Flavobacterium sp. | reverse complement strand
AAATATGAAAATATGACGCTTTCTGGAGGAAACTTGGTTTCACAAGGTTCTCGGAATAACATTAGAATCGTGGGAGAAATCAAAGACCCGAAAGAGTTGGAGAATATCATTGTGAAATCTTATGGAGGAACGGTCTATCTAAAAGATGTTGCAGTAGTCAGTTTCAAAGAAAAAGAAAAAACGACTTACGCTCGCGAAAAAGGCAATGAAGTGGTGATGTTGAGCGTGAAAAAACGTTCAGGGCAAAATATGATTTCAGCTATCGAACAAGTTAAAGAACGAATCGAAAAAGCACATTCATCCTATTTGCCAAAGAACTTGAAAATAGAGATGACCAACGACCAATCCTCTCGTGTGGAACATCAGGTGGACGAATTGTCAAATCACATTATTTTCGGGATTATTCTGGTTATGATTGTGTTGATGTTCACGATGGGATTGCGAAATTCCTTGTTCGTTGGAGCAGCAATTCCGTTGTCGATGATGATTGCTTTTGCCATACTTTCAGCTTTAGGATTAACTTTGAACACGATGGTATTGTTCGGATTGGTTATGGGATTAGGAATGTTGGTCGATGACGGAATTGTGGTCGTGGACAATGTTTTTGCCAATATGAAAAAAGGAATGGATCGGGTAACGGCTTCCAAAGTGGGTATTGGCGAAATCGCTTGGCCTGTAATTTCATCGACAGCAACAACCCTGATGGCGTTCTTGCCATTTGCCTTATGGCCGGGAACGATGGGAAAATTTATGAAATATTTTCCAATGACTTTGACAGTAACGCTTACCGCTTCGTTGTTTGTAGCTATGGTGGTCAATGCAGCAATGACGGGAGGTTCGATGGATACTGAAGACCGAAATATTTCTAAAAAGAGTTTGAAATTTTATACCATTCTATTTTTGGCATTTGGAATATTCTTGGCTTTTATTGGGTCGAAATATACTTATGACAGTAAATTGGTGAGAGGAATTGGACATTTATTATTGATTTCAACTGGATTAATGTGGTTGTATTTTCTTAAATTGTACCAATGGACACAAGATTTCCAACACAGTTTTTTTCCAAAAATGGAAGAAAAATACAAAGTTTTTTTGGCTAAAATTTTAACTAAAAAAACCTCTTGGGTAGCTTTAATATCCATTATTGGAATGTTGTTTTTCTCTTTTATATTATTAGGAATTTTTCCAAGAAAAGTATTGTTTTTCCCAGATAACATTCCCAATCAGGTCATTGCTTACATCGAATATCCACAAGGTACTTCGATAGAAAAAACCAACAAAGCCACTTTATTTGTCGAAAATCAAATCATTGGGATTTTACAAAAATATGTTGACCCAAAAACGGATAAAAATTTCCTAGCTGAATCAATTGTTTCCCAAGTAGGAAAAGGTGCCGGAAATCCAAATGTAGATGCAGGTTCGGCTTCGGAAACGCCGTTTAAAGGAAAAGTAACGGTGAGTTTTTCGGAGTTCAAATTTCGTAAAGATGTGAAAACTGAAGAAATTTTAGAAGAAATTCGTTCTAAAATAAAAGCCATAGCTGGAGCCACAATTATAGTTGAAAAAGATGCTAATGGCCCACCAGCAGGTTATCCGATTAGTATTGAACTAAAAGGAGAAGATTATGATTTGATGCTGAAAGAAGCCGATAAAATGATTGCTTTTGTTAATTCGAAAAACATTCAAGGTATCGAAAAATTGAGTGTCGATATCAATAGAGACAGTCCAGAACTAGAGGTGAAAGTAGATAGAGTAAACGCCGGAAGTATGGGTGTTTCTACAGGACAATTGGGTTTTGCCTTGCGTCGTTCGGTTTATGGTCAAGAAATTTCGACTTACAAAGAAGGCGATGACGATTTCAATATTGTGATGCGTATGCAAGATGATCAACGCAAGAACGAAAATATTCTTTTCAATCAATCGTTGACGTTTAGAAACCAGAATAACGGTCAGATCGTGCAAATTCCTATTTCGGCTATTTCACAAACCGAAAAAACCTTGACCTATAATCAAATCAAAAGAAAGAATCACAAACGAATAATGACCATTTATTCGAATGTTTTGACGGGTTTTAATGGAGATGAAATTACCAAACAAATCCAAACCGAGTTAAAAAATTATGAAATGTCCAAAGCGGTGGATTATTCCTTCTCGGGAGTGCAAGAAGAACAAGGCAAAAACCAAAGTTTCTTGATGTATGCACTCTTTTTGGCATTAGCAGGAATCACGCTCATTATTGTATTGCAATTTAATTCGGTGTCGAAAACGGTAGTGATTTTGTTCACGGTTATCTTGAGTTTCAGCGGTGTTTTCTATGGTTATGTCATTGCAGGAATGGATTTTGTAATTCTGATGACGATGATGGGAATCATTTCATTAGCGGGAATTGTGGTGAAAAATGGAATTGTATTGATGGATTTTTTCGTGTTGTTATTAGACAAAAAAGTAAGCGAAAAGAAACTAAAAAGTCACGACGATTTATCGCTAGAAGAAATAAAAGAAGTCATTATCGAATCGGGGAAATCGCGTTTGCGTCCGGTTTTGTTAACCGCTCTAACGGCAGTTTTGGGATTGATTCCACTTGCCATTGGACTAAACTTTGATTTCTTTACCCTGATTACCGATTTTAATCCACACTTTTTTATGGGTGGCGACAATGTTGTTTTTTGGGGACCACTGGCTTGGACAATCATTTTTGGTCTGACTTACGCCACGGTGTTGACCTTGGTAATGGTTCCGGTAATGTTCTATTTAGTGAAAAGAACCAAATATTGGTTGAGAGATAGAAGAGAAGCTAGAATGGCTCGAGCTTTAGAAAGCTAGTTTTTAATTTAAATGCTAAATTGAAAATATTTCTTAAATTTACAAAAAATATCAAAATGAGTTATGCTGACAAACATATTGTAGAAACCTATTCGATGCTGTTTGATGGATTGAATTCATTGAGTAAAATTGAACTAATAGAAAAACTTACCAAGTCTCTCAAAAGAGAAAAGAGGATAGAAAGAGATACTTTTTTTGAGTCATTTGGCGCATTTTCTGACGAAAAGTCAGCGGAAGAAATTATATTAAACTTGAAATCAAGTAGAAAATTTAGAAATCAAGAAATTAAACTTTAAGAAAATAGCCCTATATAGTTTACCTCACAGATTGACAACAAACCACCCGAGAATTATTTTATGGGTGGTTTTTTATTTTTTAAACTTTGGGTAATCTCGTTCATTTTTTGAACTTTTTCTTCAAAATCTCCTTTTAATGTTTTTCTGTATTCATTTAGGTTTTCTAACATTTTGTTGATGTCATTTGGGATGATTTCTTCGAAAAATTCACGCAATCTTTTGGCCGTAGTTGGTGATTTTCCATTGGTGGAAATAGCGATTTTCAGGTTGCCTTTGGTTACTATTCCGCCCAAATAAAAATCACACAAAGGCGGAGTATCGGCAATGTTGCAAATCAAATGCCTTTTTCGGCACAAATCGAAAACTCGTTTATTGACTTCTAAATTATCTGTGCAAGCAATAACCAAATGTCTTTTGCGTAACATCCAGCGATTGAATTTTTTATGGGTTAATTTGACCGAAGGATGTTTTTGTTGTAATGCTACTAATTCGGGTAGAAATTTTGGTGCCACCACTTCGACATTGGCATTGGGACTGGATTTTAACATAAACGAAAGTTTTTCTAATCCTACATTTCCTCCACCAACAATGAGCACATTGAGTTGGTGTATTTTTAGAAAAATGGGATATAGTTCGTTCCTTTCCTCTCCAAAATCTTGACTATCTAAAGGTAAGGGAGCAGCGTTTTGAGTGTTAGAATGTGATGTGTTTTTTGACATTATTCTATTTGTAAATTTAATTTGCTCCAAATTTAGGGTATTATTTTTAAATGATTGGGAGGTGCTTTGAATAAGGTATACGACAAATTGTTTTTAAAAAAAACAGAACCCTAATTGAAATCCACTTCCCCACGGTTGATCCCGAAAGCTTTCGGGAGTGGGCAATGTTGAAGAAGATAATCTTGTCCAAGATCATAACCAACGGTTTCAACCGTTGGGACTTGAGGTAATAGTTTTTAAAAATGCAATTTGTCGTAAACCCCTTTGAATAACTTGTACGACAAATTGCATATTTAAAGGCACAAGGGTTGATCCTGAAGAATTTCGAGAGTTGGCTAAGGTCTTTGACATTAGATATTTTAAAATTTTAAAACAAACTTTCCTGTTTACTAGGATTTTCGTGTTCCAACAACCATTTTTTTCGCCATAATTCTCCAGCATAACCCGTGAGCGAACCATCGGTTCCGATGACTCTGTGACAGGGCACCACAATCCAAAGCGGATTTTTCCCATCGGCGGAAGCCACGGCCCGAATTGCTTTTACATCGCCTAATTTTTTGGATAATTCCAAGTAACTAATTGTTTTCCCGAAAGGAATTTCGAGCAGCTCTCTCCAGACTTTTTGTTGAAATTCGGTTCCTGATGGATTCAGTTTGATTGTGAAATCAGTTCTTTTTCCTTCAAAATAATCGTTGAGTTGGGAAACCGCTTCTTGTAAAACTATTGGAATTGTATTAGAAATTTGCTTCGCCAGTTCGAGCTTTGCTCTCGTGTCACCTTCATCCGAAACGGAAATTACAGAAATACCGTTTTCATCGCCCATAATTTTGGCAATTCCTAACGGTGTTTTTATGTAAGCGGTTTCCATATTTTAAAGATATGTTTTTTTTGGGTTGAGTACAGATTTTTGTAAATAAAAAAACCATCTCGATTGAAATGGTTGTTTTTTTTAGCCCCGATAGCAGTGGAAATCCTGTTATTGCGGGGAACGAAGCAATCAAATCGTAAGATGGCTTCGTTCCTCGCAATAACAGATTGCAACGAATAGCGGGATTAGCTCCTAATTCTTAAATAAAAATCAAGATAAATTATTTCAAATGGGAATAAATATAAGCTTCTAAAGCTTTTAATTCTTCTTCTGAAAAAGTTTTTGTTATGACAAAATTAGGTTTCATCAGCGCATATTGAGTTGGATCGACAATGGGTTCGCCTTCGCCTTTAAGGAAAGTTACCATATCGCCGTTTTTCTCTTTATAGATTTTGGCAATATCTTGCAAACTTGGACCAACAAGTTTTACATCGGGTTTGTGGCAGGCAACACAAGCGCCTTTTCCGGCAAAAATTTCCTTTCCTAAATCTTCTGGTTTTTGTACTTCGGATGTTGTTTCTGACTTGCCAAAGGATTCTTCTGAGCCCTCTTTTTTGCAGGAAACTATAGTTAACATTCCTGCTACTAACATTGGAAAAATTGTTCTTTTACTCATAATTTTTATGTTTATTTTTTGGTATTCGTGAATCTTCGATTTCATCTTTTATTTATTTAAAATTATAGCGGCTTCTTTGGCGAAATA
>DMHA01000042.1:8177-9180 GCA_003449615.1 Flavobacterium sp. | reverse complement strand
GAGCAGAACAAAATGCAGCTGCAGGAGAACAAGGAGAAAGTGAAGATAAAGATTAGTTTTCTTTAAAAAATTAATTCATTAAACCCAAAATACGAAGCATAAAATTTTCAATTTTTTTAACTATTTATTTTGGGTTTTTTGTTCAAAAATGGCACAAATGAAAAATGGTATAATTTTAAAAGATGTATTTCCTTTCATCATTTGGTTCTCGACTATGATATTGAGTACTATAGTTTTGGATTTGATTTTGCATTTTTTCGATATAGTTTTCATAGGAAAGTATTTGGGCTATTTGGGAACTTTTACCATTTTGATTTCGTTTGTTTATTCCTTGAAAAAACGAAAATTAATCAGTTTTGGAGTTCCAAAAGTATTACTTGATTACCACGAATACCTTGCAATGGTGGGTGCAATAATGATTTTAGTTCACGCAGGAATCCATATTCACTCTATTTTGCCTTGGTTGGCTGTTTTTATTTTGATTATCAATGTTGCCAGTGGTTTGGTCGGGAAATATATTATTAAACAAGCCAATCAAACAATCAAAATTAGAAAAGGATTGTTGAAAGATTCAGGTTTATCTGACGAAGAAATTTCAAAAGCGGTATTTTGGGACACCATCACAATGGATGCCATGAAAAAATGGAGAACAATTCATATGCCCATTACCTATTTGTTGGGTTTATTTTCACTGATACATATCATTTCTGCATTACTTTTTAGCTGATGTTACAATAAATATATGCAGATGAAAACTAGACTTATTTTTTTAATAGTAACAATCGCCATCATCGGTCTTGTTTTTGCTTTTCCTCACCAAATGCTATCTCCGGGAAATTTATATCAAGCACATTCGGATTTGGAAAATAATTGTTTTGCTTGTCATAAAGTATTTTCAGGAACGCCAAACGAAAACTGCATTTCTTGCCACAAAGTCGCTGAAATTGGTCTGAAAAAGAATAAAAATGGTGGTAAGAGTTTAACTAATAGCAAAATTTTATTT
>DMHA01000042.1:0-8143 GCA_003449615.1 Flavobacterium sp. | reverse complement strand
GCAAAATTTTATTTCACAAAAATCTCCAAAATCAGGATTGCATTACTTGCCATTCAGATCATAAAGGACTGAATCCAAAATTGTCTTTGAAGAAATTTAATCATATTTTATTGGATAAAACTAATCGAAACAATTGTGTTAGTTGCCATGCGCAACCACAAAATAAACTGCATAGTCAAGTTACCAATTCTTGCGTAAGTTGCCATTCAACAACAAGTTGGACTTCGACCACTTTGTTTGATCACGATAAAATAAAAGGTTCAATTGAAAATAATTGTTTGGCTTGCCACCAAACTCCAAAAGATAATTACCACAGCAATGCAACAACTAATAATTGTATTTCCTGCCATAGTTTAAAACAATGGAAGCCTTCGACATTCAATCATGACAATGCTTTTGTACTAGATAAAGACCATAATACAGATTGTAAAACCTGTCATACCAACAATAATTTCAAAACTTATACTTGTTATGGCTGTCACGAACATTCCTTAAATAACATAAGAGGAGAACATATTGAAGAAGGAATTTCTAATTTTAATGATTGTGTGAAATGTCATAAAAGTGCGAATGAGGACGACATTAGAAGAAATGAAGGTGAAGTCAAAAATTATATGAACAAAGAACTAAAGAATGAGGGTAAGGAAGACGATGATTAATTCGTGCTTTTATACGACACGATTTCACACAAAAAGAGAGGATAATATTCAAATCATCCTCTCTTTTACAACAAATTAAACTAGTTAAAACTATCTTGATTAGAAACAATATTCATTTTCTGCTACTAATTTTGTGGTAATCATTTCTCTTAAACCAATGATATTTGGCATATTGGTATATTTTGTAAAACGTCTCAATCCCATCAACATCATACGTTGTTCGTCGCCTTCGGCAAAAGAGATGACACTTTCTTTCCCTTTTTGAGTGACAACATCTACTGCTTTATATAAATACAATTTGGCCATCGCAATTTGCTCTTTTACTTTTTCTTCACCTGCTGCCTTGGCCAATTTTTCAGTTCTCAATATGGTAGATTCCGCCATATAGATTTCGATTAAAATATCGGCAGCAGCAATCAATAATTGTTGATGACCTTCTAAATCAGGACCATATTTCTGAACCGCACCACCAGCAACCATTAGGAATGCTTTTTTCAATTTAACCAGCATTTCTTTTTCTTCGGCAAATAATTCAGAATAATCAGGCGTGTCAAATGATGGAATTCCCATTAATTCTTCCTGAACTTTTGTGGCTGGTCCTAACAAATCTACGTGGCCTTTGAATGCTTTTTTGATTAACATTCCTACCGAAAGCATTCTGTTGATTTCGTTCGTACCTTCATAAATTCTAGCAATTCTAGCATCACGCCAAGCACTTTCCATCGGAGTATCTTCGGAAAATCCCATTCCACCAAAAATCTGAATTCCTTCGTCGGCACAATTTTGAACATCTTCAGAAACTGCCACTTTTAGAATCGAACATTCAATGGCAAATTCTTCAACGCCTTTCAATTCTGCTTCTTGGTGCACAGTTCCTTCTGCTTCTCTTGCAGAAATTCTATCTTCAATGTCTTTGGCAGCTCTGTAAGTGGCACTTTCACCAGCATAGCAAGAAGTCGCCATTTCTGCCAATTTATATCGAATAGCTCCAAATTGTGAAATTGGAGTATTGAATTGCACTCTTTCGTTGGCATATTTCACAGCTCCAGAAGTCACTCTGCGTTGTGCGTCTAAACAGGCTGCCGCCAATTTAATTCGTCCCACATTCAAGGCATTCATCGCAATTTTGAAACCATTTCCTCTTTCGGAAAGCATATTTTCGACAGGAACTTTGGTATCAGCAAAGAAAACCTGACGCGTAGAAGAAGCTCTAATTCCTAATTTATGTTCTTCTTCGCCCATTGTAATTCCGTTATTTGGGTCGTTTTCTACAATGAAACCGGTAATGTTTTTATCATCGCCAATGCGGGCAAAAACAATAAATAACGAGCAAAACCCTGCGTTAGAAATCCACATTTTTCCACCAGTGATGGAATAGTATTTTCCATCTTCGGATAGTACAGCTTTTGTTTTTCCAGAATTGGCATCCGATCCAGCTCCTGGTTCTGTCAGGCAGTATGCGCCAAACCATTCGCCAGAAGCAAGTTTTGGAACATATTTTTGTTTTTGTTCTTCGGTTCCATAAAGTGTAATGGGCATTGTTCCAATTCCGGTATGCGCTCCAAAAGCCGTTGAAAACGAACCAGTTGCTCCCGAAATATAATCACAAACCAAAACGGTATTGACAAATCCCATTCCCATTCCGCCATAAGCTTCTGGAACGGCTACACTTAAGAAGCCTAAGTCACCGGCTTTTCGCATCGTTTCTTCGGTAAGAGCGTAGTCTTTCTTTTCGAAACGGTCTTTGTTCGGCCAAATTTCTTTATCAGAAAATTCCTTTACAGAATCACGCATCATTAATTGTTCTTCATTGAAGTCTTCGGGAGTGAAGATGTCTTCGCATTTTGTCTCTTTTACGATGAATTGACCACCGCGTGTTTTGTCGCTCATTGTTCTTTTATTTTGATGATGTTTTTAAAATAATATCGGTAATGCAAATAATATTGTACCAGTTATGAATAGGACTGTTAGTATATTTATTTTTAAATTATTAGTTTTAAAAAATATAAATTGTTGAAAAGTTCGGATTAACCAAAATAATGAAGTCCCCGCCAAAAAATATTTACCTAAAGTTGTTGAAACAATTTCAGATGGAAAAATAAAACATAGAACAGCTACAAATACAAAGTAAAAAATAATTTGAATATTTAAAATTTGCATTATTCTACTGTTTACAAAACTTATTTTTTTTAAATCCTCATCCCACCTGAATAATTTCCAAAATAACATATGAAATAGTGCAAACCCTAAATTATAAAGCCCACACAAAATGAGAATTGTATCCATTACAAATTATAACAATTCATAAATTCCTGCAGAACCTTGCCCTGTACCAACACACATAGAAACAATTCCGTATTTGTTTCCACGTCTTTTCATTTCGTCGAATAGTTGAACAGACAATTTCGCACCAGTACAACCTAATGGATGTCCTAATGCAATGGCTCCTCCATTGACATTTACGATATCTGGATTCAATTCCAATTCTCTAATAACAGCTAAGGATTGGGAGGCAAAGGCTTCATTCAATTCGATTAAGTCAATGTCTTTCAATTGTAATCCGGCTTGTTTCAAGGCTTTCGGAATAGCTTTTACTGGTCCAATTCCCATAATTCTTGGTTCCACTCCAGCCGAAGCAAAGTTTACTAAACGCGCAATAGGAGTAAGGTTTAATTCTTTGACCATTTCCTCGCTCATAATCAAAACAAAAGCGGCTCCATCACTCATTTGTGAAGAATTCCCGGCAGTTACACTTCCGTCTGCAGCAAAAACAGGTCTTAATCCTGCCAATGCTTCCACCGAAGTTCCCGCTCTTGGTCCTTCATCTTTATTGACAATATAAGATTTGGTTTCTTTTTTGCCATTTTCATTAATGAAAGTTTGCTCAATAGTTATTGGGACAATTTGTTTGTCGAATTTACCTTCAGCTTGGGCTTTCAAGGCTTTATTATGCGATTGAAAAGCAAACTCATCTTGGTCAGCTCTCGAAATGTTGTATTGTTTGGCAACAGCTTCGGCAGTCAATCCCATTCCCCAGTAGTAATCTTCATTTCCATCTTTTGCCACAGCATAATCAGGGGTTGGTTTGTAACCACCCATCGGAATAAAACTCATACTTTCGGCTCCACCTGCAATGATGCAATCCGCCATTCCAGATTGGATTTTGGCAGTAGCCATCCCGATAGTTTCTAGTCCTGAAGCACAATATCTGTTGACGGTTACACCGGGAACATCTTCGATTTTTAATCCCATTAAGGAAATCAATCGTCCCATATTCAATCCTTGTTCGGCTTCGGGCATCGCATTTCCAACCATTACGTCGTCAATGCGTTTTTTATCGAAATCAGGCAATTCATCCATCATAAATTGGATGGTTTCGGCTGCCAATTCATCGGGTCTTTTAAATCTAAATACGCCTTTTGGAGCTTTTCCCACGGCGGTTCGGTATGCTTTTACTATATAGGCTGTTTTCATTTTTTTGAATTTGTATATTGTATATTGTATTATTGTATATTGAAAATGAGTTTAAGAATCACATTTTCTTTTCAATTGTACTTTTAAGTTTGATTGTCATATTTTGAATATGTTGTATTTCTGACTCAAGAAAATTGAAATCATCTTGATTTATAAAATTTAAATTCTTGCAAATAATTAATTGTGTTTCAAATTCAAATGCAGAACCAAGAGAAATACCTAAAAAATTATTGAAATCTTTGTCAGTATTTCTTCCACAACCTTCAGCTATATTTGAGGGAATTGAAACTGCACAACGTCTTATTTGAGAAGTAAGTCCATAAATTTCTTCCTTTGGAAAATTTTGTGTTTTTAAATAGGTATTTGTAACTAAATCAATTGCTTTGTGCCAAACCTTTAATTCTTTAAAATAATTCATAATTTTTTATTTTTTCATTATACATTTTTTACAATATACATTATACAATCAATTCCTCAAAGGTTTCCCCTTAGTCAACATAAACTGAATTCTCTCCAATGTTTTTCTTTCTGTACACAAACTCAAGAATGCTTCTCTTTCAATATCCAATAAATATTGCTCACTTACCAATGTTGGTTCAGATAAATCGCCTCCAGCCATTACATACGCTAGTTTGTTGGCAATTTTCTTGTCGTGTTCCGAGATATATTTTCCTGCTTCCATTTGGTCGGTTCCAACTAAGAACATTCCCAAAGCTTGTTTTCCCAGAACTTTCACATCATTTCTGCGAATCGGTTGGGTGTAACCGGCTTCTGCCATTAGCAAAGCGTGTTTTTTGGCTTCGGCAATTTGACGGTCTTTGTTGACTACAACCACATCTTTTCCGTGTTGTAATATTCCTAAATCAAAAGCTTCGTGAGCCGAAGTCGAAACTTTGGCCATAGCCACAGTCAAGAAATATTCTTGTAAAACATTCAATTCGACATCGTTTTTACGGAATAAATCAGACGCTCGCAACGCCATTTCTTTCGATCCGCCACCTCCTGGAATTACTCCAACTCCGAATTCGACCAATCCAATGTAGGTTTCTGCAGCAGCAACTACTTTGTCGGCGTGCATACTCATTTCGCAACCGCCACCCAAAGTCATTCCGTGAGGCGAGACGACCACTGGAATTCCAGAATAGCGTACTCGCATCATCGTGTCTTGGAACATTTTGATGGCCATATTCAGTTCTTCGTATTCTTGTTCGACCGCCATCATAAAAATCATTCCGATATTGGCACCTACAGAGAAATTAGCTCCTTGGTTTCCAATAACTAAACCTTGATATTCCTTTTCGGATAAATCTATGGCTTTATTGATGGCTTGTAAAACATCACCTCCAATGGTATTCATCTTGGATTGGAATTCTAAATTCAGAATTCCATCTCCTAAATCCTGAATAATCGCACCGCTGTTGCTCCACACTTTTTTGCTTTCGCGAATGTTGTTCAGAATGATAAAAGCATCTTGTCCCGGAACTTTGGTCTGTGTTTTGTTTGGAATATTATAAAAATAAGTAGCACCTTCTTTAATGGAATAAAAACTTGAAGTTCCGGAACCTAACATCTCACTAACCCAAGCAGGAGAACTTAGACCTTCATCTTTAATCATTTCGATTCCATTGGCTACTCCAATGGCATCCCAAATTTCGAAAGGACCATTTTCCCATCCGAAACCAGCTTTCATTGCATCGTCAATTTTGTAAAATTCGTCTGTGATTTCTGGAACTCTATTGGAAACATAAGCAAACATTGCAGCAAAACTTCTTCTGTAGAATTCGCCTGCTTTGTCTTTTCCTTTTACTAAAACCTTGAAACGATTAATGGGTTTATCAATAGTTTTGGTTAATTCTAAAGTGGCAAAAGAAGCTTTTTTGGATGGTCGATATTCCAATGTGTCTAAATCTAATGACAGAATTTCGACCTTTCCTCCCTCTCCTTTGGGGAGGGCTGGGGTGGGGACTTTTTTATAAAAACCTTGCCCTGTTTTACTTCCAAGCCATTTATTTTCCATCATTTTGTTGATGAAATCTGGTAATTTGAATAATTCGTGTTGTTCGTCATTCGGACAGTTTTCATAGATTCCGTTGGCAACGTGTACCAAAGTATCCAAACCAACCACATCAACCGTTCTGAAAGTCGCCGATTTTGGTCTTCCAATAACGGGTCCGGTCAATTTATCGACTTCTTCGATAGTTAATCCTAATTCTTTAACCAAATGGAACAAACTTTGGATTCCGAAAATTCCAATTCGGTTTCCAATAAATGCAGGAGTATCTTTGGCCACGACCGAAGTTTTTCCCAAGAATTTTTCTCCATATATTGTTAAAAAGTCCAAAACTTCGGTTGAAGTTTGTGGGCCGGGAATAATTTCGAATAATTTTAAATAACGCGCTGGATTGAAAAAGTGTGTTCCGCAAAAGTGTTTCTGGAAATCTTCACTTCGTCCTTCACTCATAAAATGAATTGGAATTCCCGAAGTGTTAGAAGTTACTAAAGTCCCGGGTTTGCGGTATTTTTCGATTTGTTCAAAAACCATTTTTTTAATATCCAAACGCTCCACAACAACTTCGATAATCCAATCTACGGACGCAATCTTATCCATATCATCAGTTGTATTCCCGGTTGTTATTCGACCAGAAAATTTCTGATTATATATAGGAGAAGGTTTTGACTTCAAAGAATTGGATAAATGTTCATTAACCAAGCGGTTGCGAACAATTTTGCTGTCAAGTGTTAATCCCTTTTTGACTTCGGCTTCAGTGAGTTCTTTTGGAATAATATCCAAAAGCAGGACTTTAACCCCAATATTGGCAAAATGACAAGCAATTCCCGACCCCATAATTCCAGATCCAATAACTGCAACATTTTTAATTGTTCTTTTCATTTTAAACGGTTTATAGTTTTGTTTTTATGGTTTATAGTTATTAGATCACAATCTATTTTCTATATTCTATTCTCTTTTTTCTTTTAAAATATTTTCTTTTCTGTAATTAATTCGTTGATGATTTCTGATACTTCTATAAAATTTTGAAGTTGTTCAGGAGTTACATTTTGTTTTACCGCATCATTAAACTTTAGAACAGTATTTTTTGATAATTCTCGTTTTTCTTTTCCAAAATCGGTCAAGTAAATCAACACTCCACGACCGTCTTCTGGGTTTGGTTTTTTATAGATTAAACCTTTTTCTTCCATATTTTTTAGGGTTCGTGTTAAGCTCGTGGCTTCCATTCCCATCTTTGGCCCCAAAGCAGTTGAGGGTGTTCCTCCTTCTTTATCAATACTTAGTAAAGTAAACCCCGTCGCCATTGTTGCTCCATACTTTGTCGCTTCTTCATTGTACATTCTGGATACAGCTTGCCAAGTGGCACGAAGAATATAATCTATAGTTTTGTCTTTCATATATTACGAAATCGTTTTCAAATGTAATAAAAAATACTATGCACGCATATAAAAAATTCAATTATTTTATTTTTTATTGATAAGCATAAAAAAACTCCTCATTTTATGAGAAGTTTTTCAATTCTAAATTTTTAAAAATTATTCCAATTTTTTAATTATATAGGCAATTGCTGCCCCCATAATTGCAGTAATAAAAATGGTAATAACTACATCCAAAATCATATTTGGATAATTTACGGCTTTATTAGAATACATAAAAAAGTTCATCGATAAACTTGTGAATAGTCCGATGAGGGCTCCAGCTTTCAAACCAGTTACTGGATTAGAGATACCCGCCCATTTTGTAAATATATAGGCTATAAATAAACTATAAGTCAAGCAACTCAAAAAGGTAAATACCATATTCATATTTTCTCCTTCTGGATAAATATCTTTAAATAATATTCCATAAAAAAGCCATCCAAGTAAAAAATTTATAATACCTCCGATTACTCCTGAAACTAAAAATTTTTTTGTGTTCATAATTTTGATTTTATTGGTTAATTCAATAAAATTATTAAAATTTTATAAATTTTCTAATCAATAGGCTTAAAAATTATTAACTA
>DMHA01000418.1 GCA_003449615.1 Flavobacterium sp. | reverse complement strand
GAAATATATTTTTAATAATTTTTTAATAGTAATTATGAAGTGTTTAAATCACTTCATATAGTAATTTCATAAAAACCACCTTTTACACAAAACAATCTTTTGAAAAACCCCAAGTATTTCTCATTACAACATTTGGTTATCTAACAGAAAATAATGTTTTAAATAATGCTTTTTGAATACTAAAATATTACTGTTTCACAACCCAAAAAAAACATTTAAATTGTCATAAATTCCTAACTCACAAACCCCTTTAAATTAATTTTAATTTTATGATTGATATACCTTAAATTAGCATTTCCAAATTGATACTTTTACCAAAACTCATGTATTTTTTATCCAAAGAATTATTTTTTCCTCCAGTTTCTCATGCTAATGCCGATGGAATCCTAGCCGTTGGTGGCGATTTGTCTCCAGAGCGATTGTTGTTGGCTTACAAAAATGGTATTTTTCCTTGGTTTGAAGAAAATGAACCTATTTTTTGGTGGACTCCAAATCCACGAATGGTTTTATATTTTGACGAATTGGTAGTTTCAAAAAGTATGCGAAACATCTTGAATCAAAATATTTTTACGGTTACTTTCAATCAGAATTTTAGGGAAGTGATTTCAAATTGTCAGAAAGCAAAACGAAAGGGACAAAACGGAACTTGGATTACTCAGGATATGTTGGAAGCCTATTGTAAATTGAACGAATTGGGTATGGCAAAATCAGTTGAAGTTTGGCAAAAGAACCAATTGGTTGGCGGTTTATATGGCATCGATTTGGGTCATATTTTTTGCGGAGAAAGTATGTTTTCCATAGTGTCGAATGCTTCTAAAGTGGCCTTTATTTCATTGGTAAATCAATTAAAAACAGGAAATTATAAAGTTTTGGATTGTCAAGTTCATAACAAACATCTCGAAAGTTTAGGTTGTCGAGAAATTGATAGAACTGATTTTATGAAACTGCTGGAAAATTCAAATATATAATACTTCCCGCATACAACATTAACCATTAATTTTAGCTCCTAAAAATTAAATTCGTAATTTTGCAAAATTCCTAAATTACTGGAATTATAAATCTATGAGAACCAAGACTTTAAAAAAAAATAGAATTAATGTAATCACTTTGGGATGTTCCAAAAATGTATATGATAGTGAAGTCCTGATGGGACAATTGAAAGCCAGCGGTAAAGATGTGGTTCACGAACAAGAGGGCAACATTGTGGTTATCAATACTTGTGGTTTTATAGATAATGCCAAGGCAGAATCTGTGAATATGATTCTAGAATATGCTGATAAAAAAGAACGCGGTTTAGTTGATAAAGTTTTCGTCACTGGTTGTTTATCGGAACGTTACCGACCTGATTTAGAAAAAGAAATCCCCAATGTAGATCAGTTTTTTGGAACAACAGAATTGCCCGCTTTGCTCAAAGCTTTGGGAGCCGATTACAAACACGAATTGCTAGGCGAACGATTGACCACAACCCCAAAAAACTATGCCTATCTAAAAATTGCCGAAGGTTGTGACCGACCTTGTAGTTTTTGCGCCATTCCGTTGATGCGAGGAAAACACGTTTCGCAAACTATCGAAAAATTGGTTAAAGAAGCCGAAGGTTTAGCAAAAAATGGTGTTAAAGAATTGATTCTCATTGCACAAGATTTGACCTATTACGGCTTAGACATTTACAAAAAGCGAAATCTTGGCGAATTGTTAGAAGCCTTGGTAAAAGTTGAAGGCATCGAATGGATTCGTTTGCATTATGCTTTTCCAACTGGTTTTCCGATGGATGTTTTGGAAATAATGAACCGTGAACCCAAGATTTGTAATTATATTGATATTCCGTTGCAACACATTTCGGATGCTGTTTTGAAATCGATGAAACGGGGTACAACCAAAGAAAAAACGACTAAATTATTGCAAGAATTTCGCAAAACAGTTCCCGGAATGACTATTAGAACCACATTAATTGTAGGTTATCCTGGCGAAACTCAAGAAGATTTTGAAATCCTGAGAGACTGGGTTCAAGAAATGAAGTTCGAACGTTTGGGCTGTTTTACTTATTCGCACGAAGAAAATACAAGCGCATACAGTTTGGTTGATGATGTTCCCGAAGAAGTAAAACAAAATCGAGCCAATGAAATAATGGAAATTCAATCCCAAATTTCGTGGGATTTGAACCAAGAGAAAATTGGTAAAACCTTCCGTTGTATTATTGACAGAAAAGAAGGCACACATTTTGTAGGAAGAACAGAATTTGACAGTCCAGATGTTGATAATGAAGTCCTTATAGACGCATCAAAACATTATGTAAAAACAGGCGAATTTGTAATGGTAAAGATTATTGATGCCACCGAATTTGATTTATACGCTGAACCTATCTAAATTTACAAAACAAAACACTCAAAATGAAAACTACAAACAAATTTGCAGCAAGTTTATTTATTTTAATTTCATTAAATACCGTTTCTGCTCAATATGGCAATAATGGTTATGGCAATAATGGTTATGGAAGAAACAATGGTATGAACCAAATGGGGTCTATGAGCCAAAGAAGTGAACCCGAAAAACCAAAAGAAATTCCAGTCGAAGAGATTGTAGCTAAATATATGGAAGATATGAAACCAGCTTTGGGACTTGATGAACTTCAAACTATTGCCATATCTAATGTTTTGGTTGAATCAGTAAATGCACAAGGTCGAATTTCAAAATTGAATTTATCTCAAGAAGATTTAATGAATGAATACAAATTATTGTCTGAAAGCACCGACAGAAAAATTATAAATTACTTGAATAAAGACCAAAAAGATAAATACTTGGTTTTTAAGGAAGAGTTAAAGCAACCAAAAAAATCTAAAGAGAAAAAGAAAAAAAAAGATAAAACTCTCGAAAATAAAGACAAATAAACAGCATGAAACATAAAATTTTATATACTTTTTGCTATTTTGCTATAATTTTTAGTATTGTTTCTTGCTCAACAAACCCTTATAAAGCAAGTGATAAATCCTATAAAAATCAGTTAAAAGGGTACAAAGAAACCATCTCAAATACTGAACCTGCAAAATTAGAAACCAGTAGTACAACCATATTACCTGTTGATGCAACTCCCATTGTCAATTACATCGACCCATTAGTTTTTTATAAAGACACGCTATCCATAAAATCGCCGGTTACCTTAATGAACGGAATTAGCACCGAATGGATAAGTACCGTCAATTTTAATCTTAGAAAACCTAATTTTATCATTCTGCATCATACAGCCCAAGATTCATTGGCACAAACATTAAAAACTTTTACAATAAAAAAACCAGAAGTTAGCTCTCATTATGTCATAGCAGATGACGGTAGAGTAGTTCAAATGGTCAACGATTATCTTAGGGCTTGGCACGGAGGAAATGCCATTTGGGGTAAAAATACCGATATTAATTCGGCATCCATCGGAATCGAATTAGACAATAATGGATTTGAACCTTTTTCAGACCCACAAATTATTAGTCTTTTGGCTTTATTAACAAAATTGAAAAAAGATTACAATATTCCTGCCCAAAACATCATTGGTCATTCAGACATTGCACCCAGTCGAAAAATAGATCCCAGTAGGTTTTTCCCTTG
>DMHA01000430.1 GCA_003449615.1 Flavobacterium sp. | reverse complement strand
GCGATAGATTATATTTGGCAACGATTTTCCGAAACTGCTATTTCTGAAGAAAGTCATTCGATTATGAAAGAAGTCGAAACCATTCAAAAAGGACTAGCACACAGACCTTTCAATTCCAATTCCGAAAGTCACCAGCAATTTTTATCGAAACTACACGATAAAATGGTGAAACTTCAAAAACAGTTTCCTCAAATTCAATTTTAAAAAATACGTATTTCGTCGTATTGTTCCTATTTCATATTTGATGCAGATTTGTAAAGTATTAACCAACAAATCAAATCATTATGAAAAAACAACAACTTATATTTTTCCTTGGAATTTTTCTACTTCTGATTTCTGCACCTGCTTTTTCGCAAAAAAAAGTGTTGACAGACGAAGAAGAAGTGACCGAAAGGGTGACTAAAGAAATGGATGAACTTTTTCAATCAAAAGATTTTTTGAAACAAAAAGACAAAAAATTCAAAGATGTCAAAGGAACAATGACCATAGATATTGGGGTAATTCAAAGCGGAAAAGTATCCACTTTTTTCAAAGTGGATAGTGATATTAGCAATCCAAAATTTACCAATTTCCTTTCGGATTATATTTTAGACCATAAATTTTATTTCAAACTTCAAAAACAACAGCGATATAAAGTTCGCTACACCATTACATTTTAATTTTTTACTAACTAAAAACGCAAAAAAATGAAGAGATTATCATTATTTATGTTGGTCATCAGCGTGATGACAGTAGTGCCAACTTCGGCACAATTTGGAAAACTATTAGACAAAGCAAAAGCTAAATTAGGAGGCTCAAGCGGGAGTAAAAAATCTGGAAGTTTTGCCACTGTTTGGGAATCAGAATTCGGAAATAAAGCTACAAGATTGGCTGTTTGCGGGGGTACAGGTGATTTTATTATTGGCACAGACGACAATTCGGCCTCTGTATTTGATGCCTAGGGAAAAGCGATTTGGAACGGCGATTATAAAAAAATCACTACTAATGGCACCAATAAATCGGAATACCAATATACCCAATGGAAATCCGACAAAGGAGGATATTTGTTCCTTTTTGACGAACGCAAATTAGGGACCGATAGGGTGGCTTGTTTAGACATTGAAACAGGAAAGGAATTATGGAGTTCTGAATCCTATCAAAATTTAATTCCTAAAGGAACTAAAAGTGAAGATGGAGCCGATCAAGGCGAACTGGATACCGTAAAATACATCTCGGAATTGGATGCTTTTTTGATTTCGCAAAAAGCTTCCATCATTCTGGTGAAAGCTAATACAGGAGAAAAAATTTGGGAAACCAATAGATTTAAGGGTGGAGTTGGTAAATACATTTACAACAAAGAAAAAAATGAAATCATTTTGGCCAATTTTAAACCCACTGCTTTGGGGGCTTTGTTTGCAGGTTTCAAAAACCAATTGGTAAGAATCAATGCGTCAAATGGCGAAATTTTGTGGGATGCTACCTTTGTAGGAACAGTCGAAAAAGAATTAGTAACTAGAAGAGCCATCTTGGATATGTGGATTAGAGACAACAAAATTTTCTTGTATCTGAACGGTCTTATGGTTTACGATTATAATAATGGACAAAAACTTTGGGAAGCCATTTATGAAAATGATATGAGTGGCGGAGGCGGTGGAATGTTCTCTAATACACAAAGCAAAAAATATTATAGAACTATTGCCGAACCTTTGTTTACTGAAAATGCAGTTTATATCGTGATGTTAGGAACAAGAGACAGAACAAAATATGTAGAAAAACACGATTTAGATTCAGGAAAATTATTATGGGCATCAGAGAAAGTGACTGGGGCATTTTGTGTTCCAAATATTTACAAAACTGGAAATAAAGTTTTGATACAAATTGGCGGAAAAGTACAAGTTCAGGAATATAGAATGGAAACTCAAACTTCGCCATTCGGCGGAACTTACAAAGCAAGCGTGCCATACATTTATTGGGATTATAAAAATCAAAAGAACGGACTACTTTGTATGGATGACACAAGTGGCAAATTGGCTTGGCGTTCAGATAAATTCGACAAACGAATTACCGATTTGATTATAAACGAAGACAAAACGGTTTTTGTGGGCGATGGCGATGAGTTTTATAGCTATGAAATTGCCTCTGGAAAACAATTATTCGACGTAAAACATAACGATGCTGGCGTTGGAAAAGCTACCGATGTAATTGATTTTGAAGACAAAGTTGTGGTGCTTTCAGAAAAAGGATTGGCATCCTACAACAAAAAAGATGGGTCAAGAGCTTATGCTACCGAAAAAATAAAAGGGGTAGATTATTTTTATCACATTGGCGACAATTATTTCTTGAGAGATCAAAGAAACAGCAAAAATATCATCTACGGAATTGATATGACTAATGGAGAAACCAAAGGTTCAGTGCAATCTAAAGGAAAAGGAGGAAGTCCAAAATACGGCGATGGAATCGATATTACCTCTGATGGTGAATATATTTTTGCTTTCAAAGGCAAAAAAGTTGAAAAAATCAAGGTAAACAATTAAGCGTTTTTTAGTTGTAATGAAAAGGGTTGTGAATTGATTTTCATAGCCCTTTTCTAAATATAATCGATATGAAAAAATCTATATTCTATATTCTATTTTCTCTATTCTTTGTTCTTTTTTCTGCGAATGCCCAACAAATTCAATGGGCGAGCAAATTGATAAAATTCTCGACCGATTTAGGTGGAAAACAAAATGGAATCAAAAGAATTCTAGGAAAACCCGACGCTTTTCCGCAAGGAGGAAGTTCTGCCAATGCTTGGATGCCAAAAAATTCCCTCGACGGACGAGAAATAATCGAAGTAGGTTTCGAGAAACCTCAAACCGTAAAACAAGTTGCTGTTTACGAAAACCTGAATTCAGGTTGTGTTACCAAAATTTCGGTGGACAATGGTTCGGGAAATTACGAAACGGTTTGGTCACGAAAAAGAGATTGGAAAACACCTACTTTCAAATCTACGGCTTCTGCGGATCGGGCGTATTATTTTGGTCGAAAAAGAAGAAAAGTGCAGGAAGTACCCAGTGTTTTCAATCCAGGAATAGAATATGCTGTTTTGGAAAATGCGGTTGCCAATGTGGTTGCCGTAAAAGTCGAGTTCAGTTTTGCACTCGTACCAGGTCAAAAACAAATTGACGCCATCGGAATTTCGGATTCAGAGGAGCCAATTGAAATAAAAATCAACACCATTCCCGAATTTGACAATTTATCAAAACCAGAATCGTTGGAGTTTGAGAACAGTGAAGTTTCTAATGTTATCGTTTCACAAGACGGACAAAAAATCTTCTATTCAGCTTTTGTGGAAAATAAGGATGTGGTCATTTCGAGTCAAAAGCAAGCCGATGGAAAATGGTCTGAACCCTTTGCAGAATCCAGTTTAAGTTCGAATGATGAATATAATTATCTCGAATATTATAGTGATAGTTTTATCTTGAAAGGAGGCGTGGGATATTCGAAAAATACTACCGAAACTGGATTTGAATTCATAGAAAACAAAAACGGAAGTTACCAATCCTTAAAACCATTAAAAATAGCTGCCTATAATAATTATGAAAAAACGGCAGATATTACCATAACAAAAGATGCCAAGATATTGATTATGGGAATCGAAACCGATTTTACTCAAGGCGGAACCGATTTGTATTTTGCCAACCAAAAAGAAGATGGCACTTATGGACTTCTGCAAAATATGGGCAAAGTCATCAATTCAGCTTCCGATGAAGGAATGCCACAGTTATTGTCTGACACGAAAACCTTGCTTTTCAGCAGTATTGGTTACAGTAGTTATGGCAATTATGATATTTATGTTTCTTACAGATTGGACGATACTTGGAAAAAATGGTCTGAACCCATCAATCTTGGAAACAAGGTCAACAGTGACGGTTTTGAAGGTTCTCCGTTTTATGACGAAACCTCCGAAACACTTTATTTTACTCGAATATTAGAAGGAAAATCATCCATTGGGCGGGTTAAGATTCCAAAAAAATTAATGATGAAAAATTGAGTTTTGAAATTAAAAAATACGACAATTGTCGTATTTTTTTGTGTTTACAAAATGTCCAACTTTGACTTCTAACTTAAAATCAATAAAAATGAAAAAATAACTTTCATAACCATACTATTTCTAACTTTTTGTTCTTCGACAAAAGCACAAGCAAAGGATCTACTGATTTGTTAGGAAATTATATCCTGGAAATAGAAACAGGAAACCGATAATGCTTACCTTCGAATTACAATTTTTGGTCAAAGTTGGGTCAAAAGTAATATCAATTCTAAAACCATTATGATGAAAAATAATATCGCTTTTATTGCTTTTATGTTCTTGTTTTCTTGCCAACAAAAAGAAAATAAGCCCAATCAAGACCAACTTTTAAAAAACCAAATTCAACTTTGGAAAAAAGAATTACTTTTAAATGGTGAAGTGGGAAATCCTTGCCAAGAAAATATTGATAAATGGTCAATAGAAAACCCAGAACGCTTTTATGGACTTCCGAAAGATTCCATCAAGATAAAATCTTTTGATGCTAATCAAGATAAAACTAATGACATTCTACTTTATTTTCCCGCAGGCGATTGTTGCAGTTGTACCATTGGAATAAATGAAGCTTCAGATTATTTGAAATTGATCTATTCCAATGGAAATGAATTTTTATCCAATGATAATCTCCGTGAGAAAATAGCTTCCAAAATAGAAGGCGAATATTATGTTCAAACCAATACTGATGTAGAAAGAGCTATTTTCTCGATAACCAATTTCGATACTGAAATTTCAGGAACTTACAAACTTTGGACACTCGAAGATCCCGATTGTTGTGCCAGTGTCGAAGGTACTTTCAAATACAATCCGTTTACTTTTAAAATTCAAATAACACATCAAAATGTCAAATAAAATTAGATTAATTGCCTTTTTATCTATTGCTTTTAGTACTATTTGTATAGCACAAAAGTTGCCAACTTATAGCCAATATCCAGCTAAAGTAGAAAAGAAAACTGCCCCAAAAGTAAACCTCAAAAGTCATCCCGAAGCAAAAATGTATAGAACCAATCTTAAAAATGCTTTGGTAAATTCCGAGGTAAATTTTGCAGGGAAATACATCTTAACCTATTGGGGTTGCGGGACAGGTTGCAGGCAAGGTGCACTAATTGATGCACAAACTGGAAATGTTTTTTTTCCAATTCAACTTCAAGGTGTTTCTGTTGGTGGGATGGAATTGGGCGACCACGAAATGATGGAATTTAAGAAAAACAGCAACTTGCTCGTCATATATGGTTATGCAGGAAGTGGTTTCGAATCCGAAAATAATAATCAACACGGAATTTACTATTATCAATGGAATGGAAAAGCTTTCAAATTATTGAAATTTATTAAGAAAAACAGCTAATAATATTAGATTAAATTATTCAAAATTAGCGTATTATGGAAAATTATAATTCAATTATAAGCTTTTTTAAAAAATACATCGGCGGTATATTTCTAGTATTGGTAGGCCTATTTTGCAGCTATTATTTTATTTATTCGCCTGTCGAAGCAATAAAATTAGGCAACACTATCAATTATTCTTTCAAAGGAATTTTGATTGGCCCAGCCTTATTTGTAGTGGGAATTTACATTTTAGCATTTACCAAAGGGGGAAAATTTTCGATACAGGAATTATCAGATATAGAAAAACGGCTCTTTTATTTTGCTTTAATTCTTGGTTTTGCAATTGGATTTTTTGCCTTATATTTTGTCAAACAAACTTTAGAAAATTATGGATATGACACTTCAAATTTATAGAAAGATGAAAACTAAAATCATTTTTTTTGGTATCATTGTAATGCTTTTTTCTTGCAAACAGGAACAATTGAGAAACAGTTATATTTATTTCAACGAACCACAACCCGTCAATGTTGAGACTGTAAATAGTTTTCCAAAAAAATATATAGGTACTTTTTCAAGGGATTATTCAAATTCTTTAAAAATCGAGTCTAAATATGTTTTAAAAATTAATATTAATAGTTTCGATGCTACAAGAAAACAAATGGATTCCTTGCCAGAATTGGAATTCAGAAATAATATTGTCTATGACAAAGCCACCCAAAAAGCCTATAAAACTTTTGTGAAAAACGATACCATTCAATGGGAAATAGAACAATTGGACACCCTGTTTTCATTTGCCGAAAACGAAACCGCCAAAATTTATAAATCGAGTCTGATTTTGAATAAGGCAATTGATGGCAATTATTTGGTAAACATCATCAAATTCGATTTTTTGAGCAATAAATACCTGCAATTAGGCACCCGAAAAGATTTTACCATAATTAATAATCTGTTGAAAATTCCTTTTGATGCCAATGTCGAGAATAGCGATACCACTTTTGTGGTATTAAAACCCAGCCGCTCCGATTTTAGAAAACTACTTCGATTGGATGGTTTTGAGTACGAAAAAATGTATTATTTCAAATAACACTCTGTAACTTTTTTCAATAAGAAATAATATTATCGTTCTATAGGAATTGAAAAAACGAAGTAACAACATCCAAAAAACTAATCGTAAATTAGAAAAACTGGATTGAAGAAATTGGTGGAGAATTTCATCTTTCCTCATCGAATGAAGGAACTGCAAGTTCACAACAAACTAGAAGCCATTCAAAGAGCCAAAAATAATAAGTTGATTTAGAACCCTTTTCCATTCCAATATTTTCTTTACTTTTATAAAAAAATATAAGATGCGAAATAGAATAATAGCTGGAGTAGGAATAGTTATCGCCATTTTTCTACTGTTCAAATTCTGCGACTTCAAAAAAGAAGACGATTCAACCTTAGATTACAATACTAATCTTATTCAGCAACAAATTGTCAACGTTGGAAAACTGGTGGTTACCGAAGGTCATTTTGCCGAAGTGATTACTTATAAAGATGAAGAAAAATATTTATTGGATATGGTTTCTTTTGAAAAAAAAGCCATCGTAATTGTCAATGCCGATGTGACGGTTGCTTATGATTTGCATCAAATGAAATACGACATCGACGAAAAAAACAAGACCATAAATATTGTCAATATCCCAAAAGAAGAAATAAAAATAAGTACAGATCTACAATATTATGATGTAGAGCAAAGTAAATTAAATCCTTTTACGGGTGATGATTACAACAAAATAAATAAAATGGTTAAAGCCAATCTAGCCGAAAAAATCCAAAAATCTTCCTTAAAATCAAATGCCAAAAATAGACTGATTTCAGAACTTTCGAAAATGCTGATTCTGACCAATACGATGGGATGGAAGCTACAATACGAAGGAAATGTAATCGAAAATGAAGCCGATTTTAACCAAAAAATAAAAGGCTAATTCAGGTTTTTTTAAATTATTTTTCCTAATTTATATTGCCAATTGGAATTACTGTATTTTCTATAATGACCGATCTAAATGAGTATAGCCACCATCCACATAAATCAATTGCCCTGTGGTATGACTCGATTTTTCTGATAGAAGAAAAACAACCATATTGGCAATTTCTTCGGCTGAGGTCATTCGTTTTTCGAACGGAATTTTATCCGCAATTTCTTTTAATTTTGCTTCGGGATTATCAAAACTTTGTATCCAATTTTCATACAATGGCGTATAACATTCGGCAACAATTACGGCATTTACTCGAATACTGTATGGCAATAATTCAACCGCCCACTCTCGAGTTAAGGCATTTCGACCGCCATTAGAAGCCGCATAAGCAGAGGTATTTCCTTGTCCAGTATCGGCAGTTTTGGAGCCAATATTGACAATACTCCCTTTAGATTTTTTCAACTCTGGCAAAGCGTGATGCGCCATCAAATAATAATGAACTAGGTTTTTGTGTAATGATGCCATAAAAGATTCATAATTTCCTGTTTCTAGGCCTACGCCGTCATTTACTCCAGCGTTATTTATCAATCCGTCTATTCGTCCGTATTTTTCAATAACAAGTTGAATTGCTTTTTGGCAATCATCTGAATTTGTCAATTCGGCTTCAATTCCATGGGCAATGTATCCCAAAGCTTCAATTTTCTTAATAGCTTTCTGGTTATCGACTTCTTTGCGACCAATTATCACTGGAATTGCTCCTTCTTGGGCCAATACTTTGCAAATACCCAATCCAATTCCTTTGGCTCCGCCAGTTACAACAACTACTTTGTTTTTTAAGTTTAAATTCATTTTTTCTATTTATAAATTATAAAATGCAGAAACGTTTAATCCCCAAAATTTTTCTTGATCGGTTTTTGAAAATTTGGAAAAATAATTGGTTACAATTTCCAATGTTTGATTGTAATTGGCTGCCAATAAACAAACTGGCCAGTCGCTACCAAATAGCAAACGATTGATTCCAAACGCCTCCGTTACAACATCCAAACAATACGTAAACTCGCTTGTTTTCCAATGCTTCCAATCGGCTTCGGTAACCAAACCTGAAACTTTGCAATATACATTTTCGCATTTTGCTATGGCAGTTATTCCTTGTTCCCAAGCTGAAAAGTCATTTTTTTTAAAATCTGGTTTTGCCAAATGATCAATGACAAACTTTTGCTTGGGGAATCGTTTTACCAATTCTAAAGCAAAAGGCAAATGCTTGGGTAAAATTAAAATATCATAAGTAAAATTATATTGTTCCAATAGCGCAATTCCGTTGCAAAAATCGGTGTTCAACAGAAAATCATCTTCAGGCTCGGCTTGAACAATGTGCCGAAAACCTTTTAGTTTTTGGAATTGAGAAAAATAGTCTAATCGGGATTCTAAATCTGGACTTCGCAAATCGACCCAGCCCACAATGCCTTTGATGAAATTATTTTTTTTGGCTAATTCCAATAAAAAATGAGTTTCTTCTTCACTTTGATCGGCTTGCACGGCAATACAACCCTCAATGGCATTTTCTTGAAGTAATGGTTCTAAATCTTCGGGTAAAAAATCGCGCTGAATTACCTTCATATCATCAGTAATCCAAGCGTCTTTTACTGGATGGTACTTCCAAAAATGTTGATGACTGTCGATTTTTTTCATTTTATATAATTGTTCTTTACTATTACCAAACGAAAACATTAATTTTTTTTTATCTTTAAACCGTTAAGAAAATTAAGGTGCATTAAGGCTAAACACTTAATTCTCTATATGGTTTAAAAAAAACAGAACAACCTTTTTAGTCTGCAAAGAAAATTAAAGTGCATTAAGGCTAAACACTTAATTTTAATGGTTCAAAAAAAATACTGTAAACTTTTTTGTCTACTGAAACAGACCTAATCATTTTAACTCATATATTTTTTCCATCAACATCCATTTCTCTCCTGATTTTGCCCAAGGCAAGGCTTGTTGGAATTTCCACATCAAATCTTCCCATTCTTGCACTTTTGGATTACTGGCATCCATTGCTGATTTTTTATCAAACGAAAATTCTTCGTTCGCTTCGATAATCATAAACATTCGGTTGCCAAGGCAATAAATTTCCAATACTGAAATCCCAGATTCCTTGATGCTTTGAATGATTTCTGGCCATACTTTTTGGTGATAGACTTTGTATTCCTCTATCAAATGAGCATCATCTTTCAAATCTAATGCTAGGCAAAATTTTTGAGTTTTCATATCATTTATAGGCTACTGCCAGTTGTTTACTCGAGCCTAATCCTTCCATTCCCAATTCGATTATGTCGCCCGCTTTGACATAAATTGGGTTTGGTTTGATGCCCAATCCAACTCCTGGAGGTGTTCCAGTACTAATCACATCGCCCGGCAACAAGGTCATAAACTGACTTAAATAATGTACTAAAAACGGGATTTTGAAAACCAAATTCGAGGTATTGCTGTTTTGGAATGTTTTTCCATTCACCGTCAACCACATTGATAAATTATCGACGTCGGCAATTTCATCTTTCGTAGCCATAAAGGGACCGAGTGGTGCGAAGGTGTCACAACCTTTTCCTTTTGCCCATTGACCACCACGTTCCAATTGAAAAGCTCTTTCGCTGTAATCGTTGTGCAAGCAATATCCTGCCACATAATTCATCGCGTCGGCTTCAGAAACATAACTTGCTTTCTTGCCTACGACAAACGCCAATTCGATTTCCCAGTCGGTTTTTTCGCTGTTTTTTGGAATAATTAAATCATCATTGGGTCCACACAAAGCGGTAGTCGATTTAAAGAAGATAATGGGTTCATCTGGAATCGGCGCATTGGTTTCAAGACAATGATCGACATAGTTCAATCCGATACAAATAATTTTTGACGGTCTCGCCACTGGAGAACCCAAACGAACCGAAGCATCCACTTCTGGTAGATTTGGATTGTTTTCTATAGCTTTTTTCAATTTTTCTAATCCATTTTCTTCAAAAAAGGATTCGTTATAATCGGTAACAATCGAAGAAACATCAAATCTTTTTTCTCCAATAATAATTCCTGGTTTCTCTTGACCAGCTTTGCCAAATCGTATTAATTTCATATTTTTTAGTATTTATTTTAATTGTAATTCGATAATTGTTCTGTCTCATCTAGTGTTATTCCGCTCAAATCTACTACAATGCCTTCTTTGGTTTGTTTGAATTTCAACGGTTTTTTAGTTTCAAAGAGTACACTTTTCTTGATTTTTTCGGTTCTATTGGTCATCAATATTGAGATTTTTGTTTGTAGTGTTTTGATAATATGTGCATACCAAGTTTTCCCTTTTGTTGTAAGTACTCCCCAGTCTTGCGGTTCCATCAATCCACCTCTAGTGCCGTAAATAGTTTCGCCGTTTTTTTTATCCAATCGCCTAGTTCTTTGAGTGTGCTTACAAATTCTGGTTGAATAGTGCCATCGGGCATTGGTCCAACGTTGAGTAAAAAATTGGCATTCATCCCAGCAGCATTAATCAAATAATGTACGATGTCTTTAGTAGATTTGTATTTTCTATCCGTTATATTGAACCCCCAAGAATTGTTCATGGTTTCGCAAGTTTCCATGGGTAGTAGTGACACAGATTGTCCACCAAAGCTGGCTGTATTCTTATCTGGTAAATCTTTTTCGAAGGCCTGAAAATCTACGCCAAGAAGAGGAAATAGATGATGATTATTACCAATCAGACATTGTGGTTGCAAAGAATGAATAAGTTTATAAATTTCGTCATAATGCCAATCTACTTTCGATTTTAAAGTTTTATCTTTATTATTATCCAATTGATTCCAATGCCCATCGAACCAAATTCCATCTATTTTACCGTAATTAGTAAGCAATTCGGTAAGTTGAGCTTTCATGAATCGAATATAACTTTCCCAATCACTTTTTTGGGCCCTACCAGTTCCTTTGCCAGTATTGCCTGTTTCGTACTGGTAATCGCTACGAGACCAATCCAATAACGAATAATAACAAAACCGTTTGATTCCCTCTTTGTGGCATTCGTCTGCCAACTGTTTTAAAACATCTTTTCCATAAGGCGTATTGGTAATTTTCCAATCGGATTGTTGGGTGTCCCAATTGCTGAAACTGTCGTGATGACGGGTGATGAAAGTAATGTATTTCATTCCTCCAGATTTGGCTGCGGCAACCCATTTTTTGGCATCAAAATTTTTGGCATTAAAAATATTTATCAGTCTACCATACTCTTTGATACCAATATTCCTGTTATTCATGACCCATTCTCCATTTTCTAAAACGCTTGAAGCTCCCCAATGGATGAACATCCCTAATTTCATGTCCTGAAATTCCACGCGTGCATCAAGATTTTCTTTTGTTGGCGTGTAGGTTTGTGCATGCAAAGTGATTGAGGCTATGCAGCTTAATACTAAAATGAATAGTTTGTTTTTCATTTGTAGTTATTTATATTATAATTGTTAATTATTCAACTACATATATTGTTGCTGTTCTTGCTCCGTTAACTGCGATTACCAACGATTGCTCAATGTGGGCAGTTAAATAAAGGCTAATTATAATTAGTTATGCGAACAAGAGTTAAATTTATAAATTTATGATTTTCAAGTTGGAGACCTAACAGGTTTTTTAAAACCTGTTAGGTCTAATCCTAAGAATCCAATGGTTTTATTTAAACCCTTGATTTGCATTAGTTGTTCAATTTAATAAAACCTCCATCAATTGGATAATCGCAACCAGTAATAAAACCCGATTCATCACTGCATAAAAATAAAGCCAAAGCGGCCACTTCATCGGGTTTTCCCATTCGGCCTATGGGTTGTGATTTGGATAATTTTTCGAATATTTCGGCTTCTTGACCGGGATAATTTTTGGCAATAAA
>DMHA01000139.1 GCA_003449615.1 Flavobacterium sp. | reverse complement strand
AAAAACTATTAAAATTAATTTTCACGAATTTTCTTGCATTACTTGCAAATTAGTGACTTGAACAAAGTGAACAGGCGAAGCAAATTAAAAAATACAAAAATTCGTGTTCATTCGTGTAATTGCTTCGCCAGTTCACTTCGTTCGTGTCGTGGCTACTTTTTGTCTTATTTTTAAAAGCGTTTGCCCTGAACAGAAAAAACTTCTATAAGTAATATCCAAAATTAATTTCGATAATGCTAGTTTTTTTATGGTACACAAGGATTTTGAATAAATAATCCCGAACTTTGAAGTTTAAATTTTAAATACAAAAAAAATGACTTTACACATAGAAACTCCAGCCCTACTTTTTTCTGCAACTTCATTGATTTTGTTGGCCTACACCAATCGATTTCTGACTATTGCCCAAATCATTCGAAAATTAAAAAAAACATACGATGAGGAAGAAAGTAAAAGCGTTTTGTTAGAAATTAAAAACCTCAATTTGCGGTTATCCCTGATTCGTTATATGCAAATGTTTGGGGTTTTGTGCTTATTTCTTTCAGTTTTTGCGATGCTTTTGCTGTTTATGGAACAACAAATTTTTAGTATTTATCTTTTTGGATTAAGTCTTCTTGCCTTACTTATTTCGTTGGGAATTTCGTTTTGGGAAATCAGTATTTCCATCGACGCTTTGCGATTGCATTTGAGCGATTTATCGGAGAAAAAAGAAATAAAATAAGGGTTGAAGTGAAAAAAATATTTTATAACAATGCTACAAACTATGTGGGTCAATAATTTTTAGGTCTTTAATATTTGCAAAATCTTTAACGTTATTGGTAACGAGAACTAAATTATGAGTTATTGCTGTTGCACTAATAATGGCGTCACCAAGTTTGAGTTTTCTGTGCTTCCTTAGTATTTCGATAGCTTTTTTAGTTACAAGGTGGTCAAGTTGTATAATAGTTGCCATACTTACAAATTCTTCAATAAGAGGCATTTTCTCTGGAATATCGTGATAAGTCAATGCTTCAATCTCTACAACAATTGAAATAATAAAATCGGTATTGATTATAGTTCCAACAAATTCTTTGCCTTTTTTTGGCAATCTATCAGCAAACAAATGCGAAATTACGTTGGTGTCGATTAAATATTTCTGTCCCATTCGTTTCTTATTTGTTGGGCATGTTTTTCAAATTTGTCGGCTTCCTCTTTATTGAATATTCCGAAAAAATCAGATGGTTTTTTTTGAGGAACAACTGTGTTCATTTGACTAATTTCATCATCGATATAAAAAATAGCGTGTACTTTTTTCCCAATATAATCTTCTGGTAAAGAGAAGTTTACATCTGTTTTTTGAGGTATTATAGTTGCCTGTATCATAAATTTTAAATTATTATATTTAAAGCGTAAAGGTTTTTTACCCAATTTAATATTGATTTGTTGCCAATAAAACCAATGTGCAAGCCACTTCAGCTTTTATATTGTTCAGTTCCAATAATTGATAAAACTCTGGATTCTCGGTTCCTGGATTGAATATTACCCTTTTAGGTTTTGACTCGACGATGTAATTGTAATAATCACGTTGGCGAGTGGGGTTCAAATACAAAGTAATGGTGTCAATATTTTTTAACGGTATGGCTTTGGTTTGGATTTTAATTCCTGCAACTTCCCCAGCATTTTGACCTATTGCCAAAACGGAATGTCCATTTCCAACTAACATTGTGATGGCTTTGTAGGCATATTTTTCGGGTTTTGAGCTAGCTCCGAGAACTACTGTTTTTTTATTTTTCATTTGGCTAAAGTACAATAAATGAGTGGATTGTTATTCTTCTCGTGGCAGGAAAATTTCGGCCATCATGCAACGGGCACTTCCTCCTCCACAGGCTTCGATGGTATCAAGACTTGAACTCAAGATGGTCACATGTTCTTCGAGTTGTGCAATTTGCTTTTTGGTCAAACTTTGATGGGCCGAACTGCTCATTATCAAATATCTTCTATCGTCTGAACCTTTCACTTCCAACATATTGCCTGCAAAAGTATTGACTTGATCTTCCGTGATTAGAATTATTTCTTTTTCATCTCCTTTCAAACTATCCAAAACCATTTTTCGTTCTTTTTTATCGTCGATACAATCGGCACAAACTACTGCAAAAGTATCGCCAATACACATCATAACATTGGTATGATAAATCAGTTTTCGCTCGCCATTTACCGTTTGAAAAGCTTCAAAAATTACAGGAGAATACTCAAAATCTTCACAAAATTCAATGAATAATTCTTCATCGGCTCGAGGCGATAAAGCACAATAAGCTTTGCCGTTTTCTCTATCCAAAATAATACTCCCTGTTCCTTCGAGAAAAAAACCATCTGCTTCTGCCGAGGTGTAATCCATTATCTCGTTGATTACGAATCCATTATCTTCAAGAATATCCAAAATGTCTTCCCTGCGTTCAGCTCTTCGATTTTCGGCAAACATGGGATACAAAACCACATCGCCACTTTCGTGAAAGGATATCCAGTTGTTAGGAAAAATACTGTCGGGTGTATCGGGATTTAAAGTGTCATCTACTACAATGACATGAACTCCCACCATTCGGAGTTTGGTTACAAAAGTGTCAAACTCTTCTTGTGCCTTTGCGTTTACCGTTGCAGGAGATAATCCGTCAAGGACTTTTTGATAATAATTATTCACAGCCGTTTGTTCGTTCATTCGGAAAGCTACCGGACGAATCATTAGAATGGAATTTGTGGTTTGAAGCCCCCTAACCCCCAAAGGGGGCATTTGATTTATATTGTCCATATATTTGGTTGATAGATTGTTTATTAACTATAAATTTCATTAGTTCCCCCTTCGGGGGCTAGGGGGCTTTCCGTATTAATGGCAAGGTAGAACATCTCAATAATCCTTCTTGTTTGGCAATTTCAGCGTATGGAATTTCTTCCACTATAAAGCCATTTTTCCTCAACCATTTATTAAGCCTAGTAAACTTCTTTTCAGAAACTACGACATTTGTATCTATTGAAAAAACATTAGAATACATATTATACATTTCTTTTCTAGTAATATGAAAAAGGTTTTCTTCGCCAAAAAGCTGCACAAGAAACAAATAATCGGCTTCTTCACGAAAACCTCGTTTGTAAATAATCCCTTTGTTTTCGCCCACTGGCTGAAAACAACAATCCAAATGCAAGGCATTATCACGAGCTTCGATTTTAGACTTTATCAAATCGAATTCTTTGACAATCTTATTGGGAAATAAATTCCTGATGTATTGAACGCCTTGAATGTTTGTTCTTGCCGTAATATAATCTCTGTAATCACTGCCTTTGTAAGTTCCTACAAAAATATAATCATTCCACAACATCACATCGCCACCTTCGATATGCACTTCTTCGGGAGGAGTTGCTACTTTTAAAGGATTTATCTGATTGATTACATATTGAATAGCTTCCACTTCGCGACCTCTGTTGGGCAAAATATTCGATTTAATAAATACATCATCTATAACAAAACCAATGTCTCTGGCAAATATCTGATTGTAATCCTCAATGATTTCAGGGCGAAACACAGTGACACCATATTTTTGAAAAACCTGATTGAAGGCCTCAATTTCAGGAATCATATCTGCTTCTTTTGGATAGGTTCCAGTCAAAATATGTTCTAAAGATTTTGGGTCATAGACTTCATTGATCGCTGGTGTTGGCCCATTGCTGTTGGCAATTCCAAGTACAACGGCCTGTAATCTTGAAGTCTCATTATTTATGTTTAATTTTAACATAATAGCATTTTTGGTTTTACCAAAGATAAAAAAAAACTGTTTCTATTGAGAAAAGTATTCGTATAATAAAAATAGTTTGTTTTGTAAACAATTTTGGGGTGGAGTTAGGAAATGTAGCAGTATATTAGTTTGTTATTCAGAGTTTAATATAAAAATATCGCATATTGTGATATGCGATAATGGTATTGATATGCGTTTTTTTTTTGGACGATTTTGGTTATGTAATGTTGATTTAAGTTTATCAAAAGAGTAGGATTAACTAATAGTTTGAAGGTTGAAATACATTAACCGAGTATCTGATTTTTTGTCTTTGCTAGAAAGATATTTGAACCCCATTTTTTCATAAAATTTCAAGGAATTTTTATAAGCATCAACAGTAATGAATTTGCACCCTGTTTTGTTATTTGTTGTGAAATTTCCTTTGGTGTAGTCGATAATTATTTTACCTAAACCGCCTATCTGAGACTCTTTATTCACAGCTAGTCTTCCTATTTTAACAGCGGGATAGCTTTTATGACCACCTTTTTCTTTGGGTAGATAAATTCCAATTCGCTCTACAAATTTAGCCAAGTTGCCATCGAGATCTGTGTGGGATATTTTATCGTTGAGGTAATTAAAATAGGCTAATGTTTTAGTTTCGTCTTGAATAATATAGGTAACTGCTATTAAATTTTTAGCATAGTTTTTAGCATCATAAAAAAGAAAGCCGTTCAAATCAGTGTCTCCACAGTCAAACGGCAATATATTGGTATCGGGTTGCAACCGAATTAATTGAATATTCTTAAGCTCCAAACGCTGCTAGTTTTAGTAAGGTTTGATAATTTTTGTTTATTTCTTCTTTCTCTTTTTGAGATACTTTTTTTACTTCTTTGTTCTCTTTTACAAATGTATCAGCATCTTTACCATAAAGAAAAGGAGTCTCTTTGATTGGTTTTGCCATAATTTAATAATTTAAGTTTTATAATTAAAAGTTGTGTATGCAAATGTACAAAACTATTCTAATCTAAATTTAATTGTTGCGTTCTATTTTTATAGTTTTTGTTTTAGTGTGTTGTATTCGTGGTCTTTAGATAATAAATTGAGGCTATTGTTTCACTGGTAACCCATATTACTAACGGTATATTTAGTGTCTTTTTGAAATAAAGACAATAACAAACCAACTCCAACTAGTACATCGACAACATTCCAGAGGGTTCTCCCCAAAGCAATTTTCACAAAAGGTTGAAATAAAATGGCCAAAGCAATGTATATGAATACCTCGTTTTTGTTCCCTTGTTTATTGGCGGAATAGGCAAGGTAAGCAAAACCAATGAATGCGACAAAACGGACGAATTGGTAGTAGGTGCAGGGGAAATTGAGGAGGCAGAGGAATAGGAGGAGGGAGAGGATTATTTTTACTGGGTTTATCATTGCAATGTATTTTTCTTGAATTTTTACTTTATTTTTTCCCAAACTATTTCAAAAGTTGATTCAGAAAGTTTCCCTTGATATAAAGTTATTTTACTGTCGTAAACAACATTAACGATTTCTGTTATTTTATCTTTCGTGGATTCTTCGCAGTTAACTCCCAAATATATCGCTTTTATATCTCCTTTTCTAAAAGGAA
>DMHA01000067.1 GCA_003449615.1 Flavobacterium sp. | reverse complement strand
ATTGCTGCTGCAATAAGTCTGATAATCCAAGTTAGTGTTTTCATCTTTTTTAGTTGTTTAATTATTTTCAACTTTTTTCTTTCAAATTGCATCCTCTTTTGTTCTAATTTGACGAAGTGGTTTTAAAAAGTAAACACCATTTATCAATTTATCCCGCAATAATACTTCTAGAAATCACAATTTTCTGAATTTCGGATGTGCCTTCATAAATTTGAGTAATCTTGGCGTCACGCATCATTCTTTCTACGTGATATTCGCGAACATAACCGTTTCCACCATGAATTTGTACTGCTTCGACAGCCGTATCCATTGCAGTTTGTGAAGCAAAAAGCTTTGCCATTGCACCGCTAATATCATAATTATGATGATTGTCCTTGTCCCAAGCTGCTTTCAGACACAAATGTCGGGCCGCTTCAATATTCACGAACATATCGGCCAATTTGAATGCAATGGCTTGATGATTGCAGATTTCTGTGCCAAAAGCTTTGCGCTCTTTTGAATATTTCAATGCCACTTCATAAGCTCCAGAAGCGATTCCCAGTGCTTGTGCAGCAATGCCAATTCTTCCTCCAGCCAAAGTTTTCATTGCAAATTTGAAACCGAAACCATCCTCCCCTATCCTATTTTCTTTGGGTACTTTCACATCATTGAATTGCAACGAATGTGTATCAGAAGCGCGAATACCCATTTTGTGTTCTTTAGGACCTACAGTAAAACCAGGCATATCTTTTGTCATAATCAAAGCATTGATTCCTTTGCTCTTTTTTTCGACATTGGTTTGGGCAATGACAATATAAAACGAAGCAGTTCCGCCATTAGTAATCCAATTTTTAGTTCCATTAACCAAATAATAATCGCCCATATCAATGGCGGTAGTTTTTTGCGAAGTCGCATCACTTCCAGCTTCGGGTTCGCTCAAACAAAAAGCACCGTGAATTTGACCTGAAGCCAAAAGTGGTAACCAATGTTTTTTTTGTTCTTCTGTGCCAAACTCCTGTAAACCCCAACAAACAAGCGAATTATTGACAGACATCACCACCGAAGCCGAGGCATCAACTTTTGAAATTTCTTCCATTGCCAAAACATAAGAAATCGTATCGAGTCCGCTCCCTCCGTATTTTGGGTCCACCATCATTCCCATAAAGCCAAGTTCTCCCATTTTTTTGATGTGTTCGGCAGGAAAAATCTGTTTTTCATCTCTTTCAATGACTCCAGGTAAAAGTTCGCTTTGGGCAAAATCTCTGGCGGCTTGTTGCACCATCAATTGTTCTTCGGTTAGATTAAAGTCCATAATTAAATAAAATAAATATTGTTTTTTGTTATAAAAATAAAGCCAAAGATAATTTTTTATACTGAACTTTTCAATTTAGAATTGTAAATTTGGCTAATGAAAAAAAATAACTACAACGTTATCGGAGTTATGTCGGGAACCTCGCTAGATGGTGTCGATTTAGCTCATATTAAATTCAATTTAAACAACTCAAAATGGACATTTGAAATCCTTGAAAGTGAAACCATTGGCTATAGCCAAAGCTGGATTAATCAGCTCAAAGAGGCAGTAGATTATCCAAAAAATGAACTTGAAAAATTAAATGCAACCTACACAAAACTTCTCGCAACAATTATTTCTAGTTTTATCGAAAAACATAAAATTGAAAATTTGGATGCCGTTTGCTCCCACGGTCACACAATTTTGCACCAACCTCAAAATGGATTTACCCTCCAAATTGGAAATTTGCCCGAAATAGCAACTTTAATACAGCAAACCGTTGTTTGCGATTTCAGAGTTCAGGACGTAAAATTGGGTGGGCAAGGTGCTCCTTTGGTTCCTATTGGTGACCGAATTTTATTTTCAGAGTATGATTTTTGTTTGAATTTAGGCGGATTTTCTAATATTTCTTTTGACCAAAATGGCAAACGAATTGCCTTCGATATTTCGCCTGTAAATACGGTTTTGAATTTTTATGCCAATCAATTGGGTTTGAATTATGATGACAAAGGCAAAATTTCCCGAACAGGAAAAGTCAACGAAAATTTATTGAACAAATTAAACTCATTGGATTTTTACCAACAAAAACATCCAAAATCATTGGGTTTTGAATTTGTAAAAGGAACCGTTTTGCTCCTAATCGAAAAACACGAAATTCCAGTTGAAGATAAATTGTGTACTTTTACTGAACATATAGCCTTGCAAACGGCATTGGCTTTGCCCTACAAAAAGGGTCGAATTTTAGTGACAGGAGGTGGCACTTACAATGACTTTCTGTTGGAGCGCATTCAATACCATTTGTCCGAAATGGAAATTATTATTCCGTCGTCAGAAATTTTAGAATTCAAAGAATCTTTGATATTTGCTTTGCTTGGCGTTTTGAAATTAAGAGATGAAATCAATGTTTTGAATAGTGTTACGGGAGCAAAAATGGATCATTGTTCGGGGGAAATTTATTTGTAAACTAAAAAATAGCCTATTCAAAATTATGTCAAAAAATCTACTAATTTGACCTATATTAACCCCGAAAAACCTAGTAATTAGACTTAAAAAAATATCTTTGTAAAAATTAAATATTAAAACTAAAATAAATATGGAAGCAATTATAATTGTAATTTTCATTATTGGTTACTTATTAATCACTTTAGAACATCCCTTAAAACTAGACAAAACCGTCCCTGCCCTATTGATGGCTTCGATAATGTGGGCAGTTTTGTCCATAGGTTTCCATTTAGGTTGGTTTTCTATTATTGACGAAAAAGGGGTTGTCTTCAATATTTTGAATCGTAATTTGGAACATCAGCAAGAAGGATTTACAAGCACATTAACACACAAATTTAGTGCTACTGCCGAAATTTTAATATTTCTAATTGGTGCAATGACTATCGTTGAACTCATTGATTTGCATAAAGGATTTGATGTTATAAAAAACTCTATAAGAACAAAAAGCAAAATAAAACTGTTGTGGATTTTAGGAATTATTGGTTTTTTCCTTTCGGCAATTATCGACAATTTGACCGCTACCATAGTTTTGATTACGGTTTTAAGAAAATTAATTCACACTCGAGAAGATAGGATTTGGTATGCTTCTTTGATAGTTATTGCCACAAATGCTGGAGGTGCTTGGTCTCCCATTGGCGATGTAACGACTACCATGCTTTGGATTGGAAAAAAAGTTACCGCAATTGGATTAATGGAATATATGATTGTTCCATCGATTATTTGTTTTGTAATTCCTTTTGCAATAGCTTCAAGATTGAAAGCATTCAAAGGCAAAATAGAATTGCCAAAAGCAGATTTAGATAGTAACCCCGAAATATTTTTAAGTAGTTCAAAAATGCTTTATGTGGGTTTGAGTGCCATTGTCTTCGTGCCAATATTCAAGACTATTACTCATCTACCGCCATATATTGGTATGGTTTTTAGTTTGGGAGTGGTTTGGTTGTATTCTGAATATATTCATCCTGAAGAGAATTTTGACAAGGCTAATGACAAAAGATTTTCGGTAAATACGGCCTTATCCAGAATAGAAATTTCGAGTATCTTATTCTTTTTAGGAATATTGATGGCGGTGGGTTGTTTGGAATCATTGGTTTTTGGAAGTATTCAAAATGTGCAAGTAGGAACACTGCGCTATGCAGCCGAAAGTTTATCGAATGCCATTCCGAATATGGATGTTGTCATTATTCTGTTAGGTGTTTTATCGGCAATAATAGACAATGTACCATTAGTGGCCGCAACAATGGGAATGTACACTTTTGAAACCGATAGTCCTGTTTGGCATTTTATTGCATTTTGTGCAGGAACGGGTGGCAGTATGCTTATTATTGGTTCAGCTGCTGGAGTGGCTGCAATGGGAATGGAAAAAATTGATTTTATTTGGTACCTCAAAAAAATTACTTGGTTAGCATTCGCAGGATTTATGGCGGGTGCACTTTGTTTTGTGGCCATAGAACATTTCGTTAGATAACAATTTATCCCAACTTTGACCGTTCTTAGAAACAGCAGTCCAATTTATCATTATTATATTACACTAAAAACAAAAACAAAAAATGATTTCTTTCCTTCAAATTGATTCAACAGCAGTTGCTGCACAAGCCTTGAAAAACGAAAATATTAAACCCGAATTGTCTGTAATAGACATTGTTTTTAGCGGCGGAATTGCGGGTCAAACGATTATGGCTGTTATTTTTATAATGCTTTTTTTAGCGATTTATTTATACTTCGAAAGATTATTAGCCATCAATGCTGCTTCTAAAATTGACGCCAATTTTATGAATAATATCAAGATGGATATTATAAAAGGAAGAATAGATTCCGCAAAAATGCTTTGTGCCAAAACCAATTCGCCCGTAGCAAGATTAATAGAAAAGGGAATTTCAAGAATAGGAAAACCCTTAGCCGATATTCATACCGCTATCGAAAATGCTGGGAAATTAGAAATTTACAAACTCGAAAAAAATGTCAGTATGCTCGCCACCATTTCTGGTGCAGGACCAATGACAGGATTTTTAGGCACAGTGGTCGGGATGGTAATTGCCTTTCATAAAATGGCAGAAAGTGGCAACAGTAAAATAGAAATGAGCACCCTTTCAGAAGGAATTTATACTGCAATGATGACTACAGTAGTTGGTTTGATTGTGGGAATTATTGCTTATGTAGGTTACAATCATTTGGTGACCAAAACCGATAAAATTGTCAACCAAATGGAAGCCAATGTGGTTGAATTTCTTGATTTATTAAACGAACCCACTTAAATATGAACCTTAGAGGAAGAAATAAAGTATCGGCAGAATTTAATATGTCGTCGATGACCGATATTGTGTTTTTGCTACTCATCTTTTTTATGATTGCATCTACCACAATTGTGTCAACGAATGCCTTGGATTTGGTTTTACCAAAATCTTCTGGCAAATCAGAAGAGGTAAAAAACGTTTCGGTAAGTATCAATAAAAGCTTAGAATATTTTATTGACAAAGATAAATTTGCCGAAAATACTTTGGAAGCAAAACTAAAAACGATGCTTTCCAAACAAGAAGATCCAACGATACTTTTGCACGTAGAAGAAGGTGTACCTATTGAAAGGGCTGTCAGTGTGATGGATATTGCTTATCGAAATAAGTTCAAAATTGTGTTGGCTGTGGATTCAAAATAAAAGCAAAGTGAAAATTTTAGAAACCGAACACGAGAAGAAATCATTCGCAATAACAGTTACTTTATTTATACTGTTGTTTTTGTTTCTTCTATTGGTTAAACTTACCATTGTCCCTGTTCCTGAAGCATTAGAAGGTGGTGGCGGTGGCGGAGAAATTGCCATCAATTTTGGCAACAGCGAAGTCGGTTCAGGCAATAATTACCAATCCAAAGATTTGTCAACTCCTGTTGTCAAAGCTATCCCAATAAAAGCAGTAAATCAGGTCGAAAAAGTTTTGACACAAGAAACTACAGATGCTCCAGCCATTTCTCAAACGAAAACTACACCAAAAGTAATCACTCCAAAACCCGTTGTGAAGGAAGCTCCAAAACCCTCAAAATCGACCACCGATGCACTATCGAGTATATTGAATGGGTCGAACAAATCAGGAGATGGAAACGATAAATCGGGTGGAAATAAAGGAAAAACAAGCGGTGACGTGAATGCCAAAGTCTATGATGGTGGCGGAGGTTCGGGAACAGGAACAGGAGGCGGAAATGGTTCGGGAACTGGACTCGGAAACGGAAGTGGCTACGGAAATGGTTCTGGAAGCGGAACGGGTTCTGGAAACTATCAATTAGGAAATAGAAAAGCACTCAACAAACCAGCCCCAAAATATCTTTGTAACGAGCAAGGAACAGTAGTTGTCCAAATTTCTGTTGACAGAAACGGTACTGTTATTAGTGCAAATCCTGGAATAAAAGGAACAACAAATACAGCAAAATGTCTGTTAGAACAAGCTCAAATTGCTGCTCTAAATACACGATGGCAGTCAGATAATACTGCTCCAAGCACTCAAATTGGGAAAATTATTTACAACTTCAAATTGACCCAGTAAGATAATCTGTATATATTTATAATGAACTATCAAGAAACCATAAATTGGATGTTTAATCAATTGCCAATGTACCAACTTCAAGGTGCTTCGGCTTATAAAAAAGATTTAACCAATGCGTATTTACTAGCGAATCATCTTGGCAATCCCGAGAAAAACCTGAAATGTATTCACGTAGCAGGAACGAATGGCAAAGGCTCCACTTCGCACATGCTAGCTTCGATACTTCAAGAAGCGGGTTACAAGGTGGGTTTATATACTTCGCCACATTTGAAAGATTACAGGGAACGCATCAAAATTAATTCAGACAAAATTTCGGAAGATTTTGTTTGTGATTTTATCAATACGCATAAAGAATTTTTTGAAGCCAATGAGTTGAGCTTCTTCGAAATGACGGTTGGTTTGGCTTTCGATTATTTTGCCAAAGAACAAGTGGACATTGCCATTATCGAAGTGGGGATGGGAGGACGATTAGATGCTACCAATATTATTAATCCACTAATTTCTGTAATCACTAATATTGGTTTAGATCACACCCAATTTCTAGGAAATACGTTGAAAGCTATTGCTTATGAAAAAGCGGGAATTATTAAACCCAATATCCCTGTTATTATTGGTGAATATACTCCTGAAACAAAACCTGTTTTCGTGGAGAAAGCTTTGGCAAATAATTCAGAAATCTTTTTTGCCTCAGAATTAATTTCAGAAAATTATCCCTCAGATTTAATTGGCGATTACCAAATTCACAACAAAAAAACGGTAGTTCAAACCATTGCAATTCTCAATGCTCAAAAAGATTTCAAAATTTCGGAAAGCCAAATCAAATCCGGATTATTGAATGTTGCAAAAAATACTGGACTTGAGGGAAGATGGCAGGAATTGGGTAAATTTCCAAAAATCATTTGCGATACAGCACACAACAAAAATGGGTTGGAAGTTGTAATGAGTCAAATCCAAAAAGAGAAATATAGCACTTTGCATATCGTTTTGGGAGTAGTTAACGATAAAGATTTAGACGAAATACTACCACTTTTTCCAAAAGAAGCGATATATTATTTCTGTAAACCCAATATTCCACGCGGACTAGATGCGGAAATTCTAAAAGAAAAAGCGGCAACATTTGGTCTGAAAGGAGCTGTATATAATTCTGTTTCAGTATCTTATAAAACGGCACTCCAAAAAGCTACTGATTCTGACTTTATATTTGTTGGTGGAAGTACTTTTGTCGTTGCAGAAATTTTATAGTTTTTTTGTTTTTTATTTGTGGTTACCAAAAACTGTACTATATTTGCACTCGCAATTAAGCACTAATCGGGCGATTAGCTCAGCTGGTTCAGAGCACCTCGTTTACACCGAGGGGGTCGGGGGTTCGAACCCCTCATCGCCCACCACTTTTATCAAATTTACTGATAATACAAAAGCATTATCGGGCGATTAGCTCAGCTGGTTCAGAGCACCTC
>DMHA01000064.1:7355-8650 GCA_003449615.1 Flavobacterium sp. | reverse complement strand
AAAAGTTTAAATCACTTCAATGTGAATCAAGGGTTGAAACAAAATATTATTATTCATAGGGTTAGACCTAACAGGTTTTTAAAACCTGTTAGGTCTTATTTAATAGTTTGCTTATTTTATTGAACTATAAATTTTTTAACAATGGATTTTTCGCCCGAATTTATTTTGGCAAAATAGATTCCAGTAGGAAAATCAATGTTGAATTGGGTTTCGCCAATGAATTTTTGTTCTACTATTTTTGCTCCATTGGTGTTGTATATTTCAATGGTTGCACTCTCATTCAAACCAGAAATCGTAATTGATTTTTGAGCCGGATTGGGATAGAGGTTTATTTTTAAATTGGTAAAATCATTAGTTGATAAATTGAAATGCCAAGCTTGACCAACTTTTGAACCCCAAATATAATTCGCCAAATCGGGATAATCAATAAACGGATTTCGGTTGACTTGCCAAGTATAAATGTAATTATTTCGGTTCATTTCAAAATCATCCGAAGGGTCCAGAGTATTCCAAGTTAATAAGGAAGCCAAATCGCCCAATTGTCCCACGGTGGTGTCAGCAATATCGCCGTTGACAACATTTAATCCATTGTAACGAACCGCCATATAAAAAACGGAACGAGCCACATCGCCTTTCCACGAGCCTTTAGTTCCGCTTGGCCCGTTGTAAGCTGTTAACCCAAAATCGTTATTACCTCGCAAACTGTTTTCGGCTCCATCTTCGGAACGAAGGTGATGGGCGTCTGCGTGACCAGCAAGAATATCGTCAGCATTTGTGGGCAACCAAACATTTATTCCATCGGGAATGCTTAAAGTTCCATCAGTAAATCCGCCACGCGATTGTGGGTAAATGTGTTCCCGATTCCATTTTCCGGTATTGATTCCGGTGTCTTGAAATTCTAATTTGGAGCGAGATTGTTCGACATACATCAACCAAACTTCGTTGCTATTCAAAGGGTTTTGATCGGCAGTTTTTAGAATTTCGATAATATCACCATAATTGTGGGCGTGAACTACGGCCGGATTGGCAATAATATCCTGAACGGCTTGCTTTAAAGCCGCACCAGAAAGCCCTTCGAGAGTTGCATAATATCCCGTTGGAGCAGTGCTGGAAACGATTCCATAAGTTGGGTTTAAAGGAGTTCCAAACGGAGCAACGGTATAATCATTGTCGATAACTCGAATTTCGATATTGTCATTGAGTCGTTTATATTGAGGTGGAATTGCACCAATTTTTATTTTTAAAACCTCATCGCCTTCGTCCAAAACATCGTCTGTCAGTAAAATATTGGTTGT
>DMHA01000064.1:0-7229 GCA_003449615.1 Flavobacterium sp. | reverse complement strand
GTCAAATCGCTACTTACATTGTTTTGGGTTGTAAATGTGATGGAAAAACTATCGCCTTCATTTTTATCGATGGTGCTGGTTGTAATGGTTATTCCATTGAAAATGATGCCACTTCCATCATTATTGGCACCGGGTGTTGGGTTTTTGGTTTCATAAGTTCCATCGGTTTTTCTTTGAACGGATTGTGTGGTTTGAAGGTTGTTTTGACCTTCGTCATATTGCACATTAACGCCTAATAAATTCATCAAAGCGGTAGCATCGGCATCTTTGGTGTCATACATCAGGGCGGCGATGAGGTTTGTGGTTGTTGCCAAAGTGAATTCAGGAAAATCGGACCCATTTCCTATATAAAGGCCAACGCCATCGGCTCCGTTTTGGATCATATTATCGGGTAATATTTTGTCAGGAGCAGGAGAAAGCAGTGAATTTCCTAGAAGAATTATTCCATTAACATCGGTAGTCAATCCGTCTAAATCAAGGGTATAATAACTTTGATTTGCCGTCGAAGAAGAAGCATTCCCGTTGAATAAAACCAAAACATAACCATCAAGCGGAAAGTTTGGAACAGTAGATTTTAGTTCGATAAATTCTCGATCGTCGGTACTTGGTGTGTCGGAATCGAGTTCGTTGATGACCACTTGAGCAGAGGTTATTGTACTAAAAATAAAAAGCAGCAAGACGAAGATATTTTTCATATTTAGATAATATTTGTTTTTTAAAGGAATATGTAATTCGCATATCTTCGTTGGTGTTTGCGACCAATTTTAGGTCATGCTCATTTCATTAGAATTTAATTTTGAGAATAAAAAAGGCTCCCGATGTTAGGAAGCCTTTTTAGATAGTATTCAAGAATTATTAATTTACTGTGATATTGTCTATTTGCAAAGTTGTGGTCAATGCAGGAAAAGCATTTGCGTTTCCAGCATATTCAAACACAAAATAACCATTTCCAGTTATACTTGCAGGAATGGAATAATTTCCACTTGCAATAAAAGAAGTGCCATAACCAGAAGTTGGAGTTGTTGGGATAGTGAAATTGGAAGTAATATTAATCATTTTTGTGACGTCTATATTTCCTCCTGGTGTGTAATCAGCAGCCAGTACATAATATACTTTTAAGACAGCTCCATTCCAAAATCCCATATTAGAACGAAATGAAAAAGTACTAGCCGAAGTCATATTGACAGGAACAAATAAATAAGTATTGTTTGCACCACCAGAACCAAACGAAGTCATTTGAATGTATTTATTAGAACTAAAAGTTTTTACTTCCCAATATCTTGAACCAATTCCTGCATCATTGATGTAATTTGGAAAATTAGTTTGGGCTGGTGAAGTAGTATAACTTTCAAAAGTCTCATTAACCGTTGCTGGGAAAACGGTAGAATTTGTACCCACAATCGCAGGAGTATAATCTACCCTTGGATTCGGCATATTGACGTCGCGTTCTGTTCTTAAAATAATTTGATACGTTGAGCTGTATTTGGTCAAAACCCCTCTTATTTTCCCTTTTCCTGAAGGAACTTTGCGACCAGCAAAATTGGCAAAACGGCTAGTTCTAATTGTAAGATTTTTTACTCCGTCTGTTATGAAAATACTAGAGTCAAAATCATCTGTTCTATTGGAATCATAAGTTCCTCCGGCTGCTTCATCAGTAAATTGAACATTGTCAATTTCGACCAAAGTATTCAAATATGTATCGCTAAAAGCCTGAGCCAAAGTGATTTTATGAACAATATCTTCCTCGCTCACTATATCACAAGAAGCGATAAGATGTTTTGGATAATCTATAGTTGCAAGTCTATCTACATCATATTTTTCTGTTGGTGGTGCACCAAAAACCAATCCTCTTGCAAAATTATTTTTTGGATTTCCATAAGCCAAACCGTTAAGTTTCAAGAACACTTTTTTTCCAGGTTGAAATTTTTTCCCATAAAGATTGGCTTCATCTATAGAAAGATTAAAACCAGAAGAACCATCAAGGGGTTGAAAATACATGCTTTTGTAAAAATTTCCCCCTTCATCGCTTGAAATTACGTAGGCTTCGATGTAATCGTTATTTTCTCCCTTTGATGGATCGGCAGGATCTTTATAGTTATGATAGGTTGGTGTATTTGGAATTCCTGTTGTTGGATTTAGCACAGGATTTATCGCAACTGCATACATACCGGCAACTTCTTTAGTTTTTATCAAACCCGGATCTACACAGTCATCAAATTTTGGTGTATCATAAGTATCATTTACACAACCAGAAAACAATCCGATTGTTAGTAAAATGGCGAAGCTATTTTTTATAATATTTTTCATAAGGCTTAATTCTTAAAAGTTTAAATAGATGTTAACCATAAATGTTCTTCCGTATCCGTAGAAATATTTTGAACCAAAAGAGCGAGTTGGCCCTTGATGGTCTTTGTATAATTCGCTATAGTTGGCGTTTCTTGCTTGCTCAAATCCACCAGTTTTGTATTGAATGTCAAATACATTATTGATATTGGCAAACAATCCTAAAGTTTTTTCTTGAATTCTCCAGGTTTTTCCTCCCACAAGGTTGACCAATGTGAAAGCATCGAATTTTTCTTGAGCCAAATAACTGGCTGCCAATTCAGCATCGTATGGAAAATTAGCTTCATCTGAATTTGTGATAAACTGTGATGTTCTGAGTAGTGGAGCAACATCCAAATAATTATTTGACAAAAAATTGATATTGGCACTTACCCACCAAAATTTTGGATCACGATATTCCAATCCAGCTGAATAAGCTTGCTGTGGCATTCCAGCTTGTCTATATCCTTCCATATTGGTTTTCCCATTAAAAACATCTCCTACTGCTCCATCCGCTTTTATCACTAAATTTGGGTTGTTGGTATAAGTGTATTCGCCAAAAGCAGCTGCTGCAGTGGCTTTGATAGTAGAAGTTAATTGGTATTCTAAACCAGCTTCTAATCCTTTATTTCTTTTATTTTGACCAGAAACTACTTCCGAAACAAATTCGCCATTTCCTACGCTGATATTATCAGCATAATAAAATGAAATGTCAGTAGTGTTTTCGGTTTCGTTGAAATAAGCGGTAAAACGAGCTTTAAAACTTGGCATTCTGATGATATAACTTGCATCTACACTTTTTATAGTTTCGTTTTTAATGTCCTCGGTTGTAGCATTATTCAAACGAGCGTTTGGAAAAACATCTTTGTGATTCGGGGCTTTTGTCATATATACTCCATTAAAATCTAGGAAATGTTGCCCCGTCAATTTATAAGTGGCTCCTCCTTTGAAACCAAAGTTGTCAAAGTTTAATTTTTCGCTTTTTCCAAATGAGTTGTTTGGATAATACCCATTTTTGTATAAACCTTCTCTTTGATAACTGCTTCTAGAAAAAGTTTGTCCAAGGTAAAAATCTACCTTATCATAGGTAAATTTAAACTGGGTAAAAGCATCAATTCTAGCTGCATTTACTTCATAATTATACCCGTATTTATCTCCTTCGACAATTGTTCGGTCTGTGTTATTCAAATCAGATTGTTCTTCTCCTGGCAGAGAGCCAAAAGTGTTAATATCATTATAATAAGTTCCTCCTAATAAATCGATTAGGTTTTTGAAGTTGGATGATTTTAATTTGGTAAAACTTCCACCTGCATTCATCACGATATTATCAGCCAATTGTGAAGAAAGGATAGTATTGGCTACCATAGTTTTATCATCTGTTCTGTCTTCGTATAAAACATAACGACTTCCGTTAGTTAGGTTTTCATTATTGATTCGATACATAGCTCTCCAATCCATTTGTGGATTGGCAAGGAAATTTGCTTTTGTCTCCTCTGCAGCAGCAAAATCTGGAGTGTAGGTTGCTACATCATTACTATAAGTATATAGGGTTGTGTAATAACTTGGCAATTTTCTGTAATAATTAGGATCTGGATTATCGGTTTTTTGAAAATCAATACGACTGTTTCCTATTTTTCCAAATTGATAGGAAAGATTTGTATTAAGTTTAGTTTTCGAATTAACTTTCCAGTAATGGCTTAATGTAAAAATAGGCTCTTCTACATCTTTCACTCTAGAATTTCTTTTCTCGCCTTCTTGGTAACCCCAATACGAATTGTATTTAAAGTCAACTAAATCTGTAACTTCCTGAGTGTTTGGCGAATTTTTACCTCTTCGGTTTTGAGCGTAAATCGAGGTAAAGTTGATGCTGTGATGGTCGTTTAATTTCTTTTCGATACTTGCAAATAAAGAGTTTGCAGCATAATCAGTTCCGTCAAAATAACCTTCCTGAGCCCATCTTCTTCCACCAGAAACCACATAAGCCCAACCGTTTTTGTTCATACCTGAGGCATGAGTTGCCATTGCTCTGTAACTGTAATTCGTATTTGTCCCTAAAAACGAAATTCGTGACCCTGGTCTATAAATCGATGCTCTTGTACTAATTGTTTGTGTCCCCGCAATTCCTCCAAATGTATAATCGGAAGGTGCAGAACCATTGGTAAATTCCTGATTTCGGGTGGCATCATTTAATCCGCCCCAGTTGCTGTATTGAGGTCTTCCGTCTGATAATCGATTCATCGAAACACCATTGATTAGAATATTTGAATATTCATTATCAATACCACGAACACTAAATCTGGCTTGTCCAAAATTGTAGGCTGCTGCCTGTAAAAAAACATCTTTCGAGGCTTGGAGTAATCCTGCAGTACTTTCGGAACCACTATTGTCGTCGCTCAAATCATTATCAGTTATAGTGATCAACGATAATTGTTGCTCTGTAGTAATGTCTTCCTCTAAATTTATTGTACCTAAATCTAGCATTTGTCCTGCTGTAATTTCAACTTGAAGAAATTGCTCTTTATAACCGTTTGTTCTAATACGTAATAATTGATTTCCAATTTCTATTTTGTCAAGGGTAAACTTTCCGTTGGAATCTGAGAGTTGCGTTAAATTTGTGTTTTGAATCGATACAATAACACTCTGCATTGGTTTTTGTGTTTTCGAATCGACTAATTTACCTGTAACACCGGCATTCGACTGTCCAAAAGCAAACACTAATTGCAAAAAAAATAGTGCGCTAAAAATAATTTTTTTCATATTTATTCAAAGTTAATTCATATTGATAAGAAATATTAATTCTTAACGATTACAAAACTACATTTATAATTTTTATTATTTACTTTTGCCTGCAAGTATTTGTTAAATTTTACATAAAAATAATATAAAATCATGAGAATAAAATTCCTAATTGCTGTTTTGTTTGCTATAACTTCAAATTTTGATGCCAATGCACAACAGAAGAAATATACCCTACGTACAGTTGCATTTTATAATTTCGAAAATTTATTCGACACTATCAAAGGAACTAACTTTGATGATGAATGGCTGCCAAAAGGACTTCAGCGCTGGACTTCAGAAAAGTACAAGCAAAAATTAGAAAACCTTTCTACGGTATTAATGCAAATTGGTACCAATGACAAACAAAAAGAAGCTCCAGCTATTATAGGAGGTTGTGAAATCGAAAACCGAAATGTCTTGGAAGATTTGGTGAAACATCCCAACATGGTGAAAAATGATTACGGAATCGTTCATTTTGATTCTCCAGATAAAAGAGGAATTGATGTAGCCCTACTGTATCAAAAAAAACATTTCAAACCTACAAGTTTCATCAACATTCCTTTGATTATTTATAGAGGAAATAGTAACGAAAAAGATAAAGAAAAAGAAACCGAAGAAGAAAAATTAGACAAGGACAAGATAGAAATTACTGTTGACAACAGAGTATATACCAGAGATATTCTCTTAGTAACCGGTTTTCTTGATGGAGAAGAAATAAATGTAATGGTCAATCACTGGCCGTCACGTTCTGGTGGTGAGAAAAAAAGTAGCCCCTTTCGTGAAGCTGCAGGAAGATTGGCTAAAAAAACAATGGACTCTATTTATAAGAAAAATCCAAATGCCAAAGTTATTTTGATGGGAGATTTGAATGACGGAACTTACAACAAAAGCGTTAAAGTGGGAATTGGTGCCAAATTAAAAAAATCGGAAGTGCAACCATTTGGTGTTTTCAATCCTTTTGAGCAAATGTTTAAAGACGGGAATTCTACCCTTTTTTACCGAGATTCAGGAGATATTTTCGACCAAATTATGGTTTCAGAAACCTTGATAAAAGAGGATCGTTCCACCTATCAATATTGGAAAGCAGGAATTTATAACAAGCCGTTTATGATTCAAAAATTTGGACGATATGCAGGTTATCCTTTGCGACATTCAGAGAACGAAATTGGCTATAGCGATCACTTTCCAGTGTATATTTATTTAATTAAAGAAGTGAAATAGTTGCTAAATTTTATTTTTCATTCATCCATTAATTTTCAAGAAACGTTTCGAACTGTTGATATCCAAAACAAATAGGATTAAAGAATCATGATGAAAATAGTCCAATTGTTTTTTCTCTTCATTTCTTACACTCTATTCTCCCAAACCAAACTCCTTTCTTGGAATTTTCTGTAAATTGAAAACTTATAAAAAATAATTAAAATAATCTTTTAAAAAGGACAAAACACTTATCTTTGTCGATAGTAACGCAAAAGGTATGATTCTTTCATTTGGAAATAAAGAAACTGAAAAAATTTGGAAGGGTATAGTTTCTAAAAAATTACCAAGGGAAATTCAAGATAATGCAAGACGAAAATTAAGAATGATTCATAATTCAGTTGATATAACTGATTTGAGAATTCCCTCTTCAAACAAACTTGAGAAATTGAAGGGTTTCTTGAAAGAGTTTCACAGCATTAGAATAAATGACCAATGGCGAATTATTTTTGAATGGAAAAACGGAAATGCAACAAATGTTGAAATAGTGGATTATCATTAGATTTTAAAAAGATGGAAAATTTAAAAAATGTTTCTCCAGGAGAAATTTTATTAGAGGAATTTTTAATTCCTATGGAAATAACGCAATACAGCTTATCAAAAAATTTAGGTATTCCTCAAACAAGAATTTCAGAAATCATAAAAGGCAACCGCAGAATAACTGCCGATACCGCATTGCGATTAAGTGCTTATTTTGGCAATTCAGCAAAATTTTGGTTGGGCATTCAAGATGACTTTGATATTGAGAATACTCTAAACGAAAAGGCCTTGATTTTTGATAAAATAAAGAAATTTGAAAAATAAAAAATAGCTTTTTAGCTTTAAAAAAACTATTCATTTTCAAACTATTAGTTAAGTATGTTGGTTATAAA
>DMHA01000187.1:6976-27431 GCA_003449615.1 Flavobacterium sp. | reverse complement strand
ATATTGTGAGAAGCCAACATTAACAATTGTGCTTCCAAAATAGCTTCTGGTCCCAGCGGCAAGTGAACTGCCATCTGATCTCCATCAAAATCCGCATTAAACGCCGTACAAACTAAAGGGTGCAATTGGATTGCTTTTCCTTCAATTAATTTGGGTTGGAATGCTTGAATACCTAAACGGTGCAAAGTAGGAGCACGATTCAGCATTATTGGGTGTCCTTTGATTACATTTTCAAGGATGTCCCAAACTACTGGCTCTTTTTTATCTATAATTTTTTTTGCCGATTTTACTGTTTTTACAATTCCTCTTTCTATCAATTTACGGATAACGAAAGGTTTGTACAATTCAGCTGCCATATCTTTAGGGATACCACATTCGAATAATTTCAATTCTGGTCCAACAACAATTACCGAACGAGCAGAATAATCCACACGTTTACCCAATAAATTTTGACGGAAACGACCTTGTTTTCCTTTAAGGGAATCCGAAAGTGATTTTAATGGTCGGTTTGATTCCGTTTTTACAGCAGAGGCTTTACGAGTATTATCGAAAAGTGAGTCAACTGATTCTTGCAACATACGTTTTTCGTTTCTCAAGATTACTTCTGGAGCTTTGATCTCCATCAATCTTTTCAAACGGTTGTTACGGATGATTACACGACGGTACAAATCATTCAAATCCGAAGTAGCGAAACGACCTCCATCAAGCGGCACTAATGGACGCAATTCTGGTGGAATAACTGGAACAACTTTCATAATCATCCATTCAGGGCGATTCTCACGGTTCAAGTTAGATTCACGGAAAGATTCAACAACTTGCAATCTTTTTAGAGCTTCAGTTTTACGTTGCTTAGACGTTTCATTGTTAGCAGAGTGACGCAATTCATAAGACAAAGCATCTAAATCGATACGAGCCAATAAATCCATAATACACTCTGCTCCCATTTTGGCAACAAATTTATTAGGATCAAAATCGTCTAAATATTGATTTTCGGCAGGCAATGTATCCAAAATATTCAAATATTCCTCTTCGGTCAAGAAGTCCAATCTTTGAACAGATTCTCCGTCAGGTCCCTTAGCAATACCTGCTTGTATAACTACATATCTTTCATAATAGATAATCATATCTAATTTCTTAGAAGGTAGCCCTAAAATGTATCCAATTTTGTTTGGAAGCGAACGGAAATACCAGATATGAGCAATTGGCACAACAAGGTTGATGTGTCCTACTCTATCTCGACGTACTTTTTTCTCGGTAACTTCAACACCACAACGGTCACAGATGATTCCTTTGTAGCGAATACGTTTGTATTTACCACAAGCACATTCGAAATCCTTTACTGGGCCGAAAATTCTTTCGCAGAAAAGTCCGTCACGCTCTGGTTTGTGGGTTCTATAATTGATAGTTTCTGGTTTCAACACTTCGCCTCTTGATTCTTTCAAGATGGATTCAGGAGAAGCTAGTCCTATCGAAATTTTGTTGAATCTTTTTACTGGATTCTTGTCTTTGTTGTTGTTATTTCTATTGTTCATCATAGTTTTTACTATTGATTTATTTGCAATTAAAAATTGATTTTGTACAGTTGTAGCATTACTACTTGCCTGTCTCCTCGGATTACTTCTCTAAACTTCAAACACAATTTTGAAGTGCTAATTATATAAGATTATATAAAAAATCGGAACGGTTTACGGGTATAAATCCTGAAAAACTTGTTATTGATAAGTTTTCAGTTTTCAAATACTGCTATCTGAAAACTGAAAACTGCAATCTTTTTTTATTCTTCTAAACGAATGTCAAGTCCAAGACCTTTCAATTCGTGCATCAATACATTGAATGATTCTGGCAATCCTGGTTCTGGCATAGATTCTCCCTTAACGATGGCTTCGTAAGTTTTGGCTCTACCAATAACGTCATCCGATTTCACGGTTAAGATTTCACGAAGTGTACTCGATGCTCCATAAGCTTCGAGTGCCCAAACCTCCATTTCTCCAAAACGCTGACCTCCAAATTGGGCTTTACCACCCAATGGTTGTTGCGTAATCAATGAGTATGGCCCTATGGAACGTGCGTGCATTTTATCGTCAACCATGTGACCTAGTTTCAACATATAGATTACTCCAACGGTTGCTGCTTGGTGGAAACGTTCTCCAGTTCCTCCATCGTAAAGATAAGTGTGTCCAAAACGTGGAATTCCAGCTTCGTCGGTCAATTCATTGATTTGGTCAAGAGAAGCACCGTCAAAAATTGGAGTAGCAAATTTTCTACCCAAGTTCATTCCAGCCCATCCTAAAACCGTTTCATAAATCTGACCGATATTCATACGTGAAGGTACCCCAAGTGGGTTCAAAACAATATCAACAGGTGTTCCGTCTTCCAAGAAAGGCATATCTTCGTGACGAACAATACGAGCAACAATACCTTTGTTACCGTGACGTCCCGCCATTTTATCCCCAACTTTCAATTTACGTTTTTTGGCAACATATACTTTAGCCAATTTCAAAATTCCTGATGGCAATTCATCACCAACAGTAATCGTGAATTTCTCTCTACGCAATGAACCTTGTAAATCGTTCAACTTAATTTTATAGTTATGAATTAAATCATTCACCATAGTATTCGTTGCATCATCGGCAACCCATTGACCTTTGCTTAAGTGGGCAAAATCTTCGACAGCATAAAGCATTTTTTGAGTGTATTTTTTACCTTTTGGCAAAACTTCTTCACCCAAATCATTCATTACCCCTTGAGAGGTTTTTCCGTTTACGATTAAGAACAATTTCTCTACTAATTTGTCTTTCAATTCAACAAATTTGGTTTCGAATTCCATTTCCAAAGCAGTTAAAGCATCTTTGTCTTGGGTTCTTTTGCGTTTGTCTTTTACTGCTCTTGCAAATAATTTTTTATCTAAAACCACACCGTGTAAAGAGGGAGACGCTTTCAATGAAGCATCTTTCACATCACCTGCTTTGTCCCCGAAGATGGCACGAAGCAATTTCTCTTCTGGAGTAGGATCTGATTCTCCTTTTGGTGTGATTTTACCAATAAGAATGTCGCCAGGTTTTACTTCGGCACCAATTCTAATCATTCCGTTTTCATCTAAATCTTTGGTAGCTTCTTCAGAAACGTTTGGAATATCATTGGTTAATTCTTCGTTACCCAATTTGGTATCTCTCACTTCCAATGAATAGTCATCGACGTGAATAGAGGTAAATATATCGTCACGAACCACTTTTTCAGAAATCACAATCGCATCCTCGAAGTTGTACCCTTTCCAAGGCATGAACGCTACTTTTAGGTTACGACCTAAAGCCAATTCACCATTTTGGGTAGCATATCCTTCAGATAATACTTGTCCAAGAACCACTCTGTCCCCTTTTCTTACAATAGGTTTCAAGTTGATACTGGTACTTTGATTGGTTTTTCTAAATTTAATTAGATTGTATGTTTTTTCATCCTCATCAAAACTTACCATTCTTTCTTCTTCAGAACGATCGTATTTGATGGTGATGATATTTGCATCAACATATTCAACAGTTCCAGGTCCTTCGGCATTAATCAATACTCTAGAATCTGAAGCCACTTGACGCTCTAAACCAGTTCCAACAATAGGTGCTTCTGGACGCAACAATGGTACGGCTTGACGCATCATGTTCGATCCCATCAGCGCTCTATTCGCATCATCATGTTCCAAGAAAGGAATTAATGAAGCTGAAATCGAAGCAATTTGGTTTGGAGCAACGTCAGCATAATCCACTTTTGATGGGTCAATAACAGGGAAATCACCTTCTTGACGTGCAATTACATTATCGGCAAGAATTTTTCCTTTGGCATCCATTTCAATGTTTGCTTGAGAAATCATCATGCCTTCTTCTTCTTCTGCGCTCAAATAAACTGGGGTAGAAACTAAATCCACCACTCCATTATTTACTTTACGATAAGGTGTTTCAATGAAACCCATTCCGTTAACTTTGGCATAAACACCAAGAGAAGATATCAAACCAATGTTTGGTCCCTCAGGAGTTTCAATCGGACATAAACGCCCGTAATGTGTATAGTGAACGTCACGAACCTCAAACCCTGCTCTTTCTCTCGAAAGTCCACCTGGTCCAAGTGCCGATAATCTTCTTTTGTGGGTAATCTCAGCTAATGGATTCGTTTGATCCATAAATTGAGACAACTGGTTTGTTCCAAAGAAAGAGTTGATAACCGATGATAATGTTTTAGCATTAATCAAATCTATTGGTGTAAACACCTCGTTATCTCTAACGTTCATTCTCTCACGAATGGTTCTTGCCATACGAGCCAAACCTACACCAAATTGTTGTGACAATTGTTCTCCAACTGTTCTAACACGACGGTTTGACAAGTGATCGATATCATCAATATCTGCTTTCGCATTGATTAATTCGATCAAATATTTTACTATGGTAATGATGTCTTCTTTGGTAAGCACTTGCTTTTCCATTGGAGTATCAAGACCCAGTTTTTTGTTAATTCTATAACGACCTACTTCTCCTAAATTGTAGCGTTGGTCAGAGAAGAATAATTTATCTATAATACCACGAGCCGTTTCTTCATCAGGCGGTTCTGCGTTACGCAATTGTCTGTAAATGTGCTCAACGGCTTCTTTTTCAGAATTGGTTGGATCTTTTTGAAGCGTGTTGTGAATGATAGAATAATCAACTGCATTGCTATCTTCTTTGTGCAACAAAATAGATTTCACGTTAGAATCGATGATTTCTTCCACATTATCTTTGTCGATAATGGTGTCTCTATCAAGGATAATATTGTTACGTTCGATAGAAACTACTTCGCCAGTATCTTCATCCACGAAATCTTCATGCCAAGTGTTTAATACACGGGCGGCTAATTTTCTGCCAATATATTTTTTAAGTCCTGTTTTAGATACTTTAATTTCCTCGGCAAGGTCGAAAATTTCAAGGATATCCTTATCTCTTTCGAAACCAATGGCACGGAATAAAGTAGTTACAGGTAATTTTTTCTTTCTGTCGATATAAGCATACATTACGCTATTGATATCGGTTGAAAATTCTATCCAAGATCCTTTGAAAGGAATTACACGGGCAGAATAGAGTTTTGTTCCATTGGCATGGAATGATTGACCAAAGAAAACCCCTGGCGAACGGTGCAATTGAGAAACAACGACACGCTCGGCACCATTGATTACAAAAGTACCCGAAGGAGTCATATAAGGAATTGTACCAAGATATACATCCTGAACAATGGTTTCAAAATCTTCGTGCTCTGGATCTGTACAATATAGTTTGAGCCTAGCTTTCAAAGGCACACTATAAGTAAGTCCTCTTTCAATACATTCTTGAATGGTGTAACGTGGTGGATCTACAAAATAATCGAGGAACTCCAATACAAAATTATTTCTTGTATCAGTAATTGGAAAATTTTCCATGAAGGTGTTGTATAAACCTTCGTCGCCTCTTTCGTCAGATTTGGTTTCCAATTGGAAAAAATCTTTAAACGATTTAACCTGAACATCAAGAAAATCTGGATATTGGGGTATGTTTTTTGTAGAGGCAAAATTCAATCTTTCAGTCTGATTTGTTATCATCTATTGATAAAATTTTGATTTAAAAAAAGTAATTTTTTGTGTAAAACACTATTTGATATATACTTTTCCTTATAATAACCATTACATCTTTAAAAACAAACCAGGAAAATATAGTTTATTTTTTTCTTCGTATTGATTAAAAAATCTTTTGCATTTTAAATTAATTTATAATAAAACTTAGTATAATTTTATTATACGAAAAATGGTTTAGGTCTTTGGAAGCGTTTCCAAGACCTAAACCCATTCTCCAAATCAGGTTGAATTATTTTAATTCAACAACAGCTCCAGCTTCTTCTAGAGATTTTTTAAGACCTTCAGCCTCATCTTTAGAAACACCTTCTTTAATATTAGATGGCGCTGCATCTACTAAATCTTTTGCTTCTTTAAGACCTAAACCTGTAAGTTCTTTAACCGCTTTAACAACTGCAAGTTTAGAAGCACCAGCTTCTTTCAATACAACTGTAAATTCTGTTTGAGCTTCTTCGGCAGCAGCTTCTCCACCACCTGCAGCAACTACTACAGCTGCAGCAGCTGGTTCGATTCCGTACTCATCTTTTAATATTGTTGCTAATTCGTTAACTTCTTTTACTGTTAGGCTAACTAATTGTTCTGCGAATTGTTTCAAATCTGCCATTTTTTCTATCGTTTTAAAATGATTTGTAAAATATTATTGTTTATTGTGTGCATTTTTAATGCACTAAATTTATTATTTAGAAATCTAATCCCGATAGCTATCGGAACTAAAATCTAAAATTGAATTAAGCAACCTCTTCGGTTTTCGCAAATTGGTTTTGAAGAGCCGAAATAACTCTTTGGGCTGGTGATTGAAGTAATCCAATAATTTCGCCAATAAGTTCTTCTTTCGATTTGATAGTTGCCAAGGCATCTAATTGATTGTCTCCAATATAAACTTCTGCATTGATGTAAGCCCCTTTCAAAATTGGCTTAGCATTCTTTTTGCGGAAATCTTTAATTATTTTTCCAGGTGCGTTAGCCACATCTGAAATGAAAATAGCACTGTTGCCCTTCAATACTGAAGGCAAATCGCCATAATCATTAGCCGAAGCTTCCATTGCTTTTGCAAGCAAAGTGTTTTTAACTACCTCTAATTTTATACCTGCTTTGTGGCAAGCTCTTCTCAAGTTTGAAGTTGTTTCTGCATTTAATCCAGAAATATCAGATACATAAATGATATTTGTACCAGCTAACTGTGCAGTTAAATCTTCAATCGCGATTGATTTTTCTTCTCTAGTCATACTAAAAATTTTTAACTACCTAATTATACTGCTTTAGGATCCAATGCAATTGCAGGACTCATTGTGCTAGTGAGGTAAATACTTTTGATGTAAGTTCCTTTAGCCGCAGTTGGTTTAAGTTTGATTAATGTTTGAATAATTTCGTGAGCGTTATCTACAATTTTATCGGCATCGAAAGAGATTCTTCCAATTCCTGCATGTATGATACCTGTTTTGTCCACTTTAAAGTCGATTTTACCAGCCTTAACTTCAGCAACTGCTTTTGCAATTTCCATTGTTACAGTACCAGTTTTTGGGTTTGGCATTAAACCTCTAGGTCCTAAAACACGACCTAATGGACCTAATTTACCCATAACACTTGGCATAGTGATAATTACATCAACATCTGTCCAACCGTCTTTAATTTTTTGTAAATATTCGTCAAGACCTACATAGTCAGCTCCAGCTTCTTTAGCTTCTGCTTCTTTATCAGGAGTAACCAATGCTAATACTTTTACGTCTTTACCTGTTCCGTGAGGTAATGTTACTACACCTCTTACCATTTGATTCGCTTTTCTAGGATCTACACCCAAACGTACTGCGATATCAACAGACTCATCAAATTTTGCAGAAGCAACATCTTTAATTAATGCAGCTGCATCTTTCAAAGTATATAGTTTATTCTTTTCAATTTTTGAAGCAGCCTCTTTTTGCTTTTTTGTCAATTTTGCCATGTCTTACGCTTGTTTTAGAGGAGAATCTCCAGTTACAGTTATACCCATAGATCTAGCCGTTCCTGCAACCATCTTCATAGCAGACTCGATTGTGAATGCATTTAAATCAACCATCTTGTCTTCAGCAATTGTTTTGATAACATCCCAAGTAACACTAGCTACTTTCTTACGATTTGGTTCTCCTGAACCAGATTTAAGTTTTGCTGCATCCATTAATTGAACAGCAGCTGGTGGGGTTTTTACAACAAAATCGAAAGATTTGTCTTTATACACTGTAATTTGCACTGGGCAAACTTTACCTGGTTTATCTTGGGTTCTAGCATTAAATTGCTTACAGAATTCCATGATATTAACACCAGCAGCACCTAAAGCAGGTCCAACCGGTGGCGACGGGTTCGCTGCACCTCCCTTAACTTGTAGTTTAACTACTTTACTAATCTCTTTAGCCATTTTTTAAAAATTTAACACATTAACAATGGAAGCGATAATGTGGTTTATTATATATGTAACAAAAATTATACTTTTTCAACTTGCAAAAACCCTAATTCGAGTGGTGTTTTTCTTCCGAAAATTTTTACCATTACTTCTAGTTTTCGCTTTTCTTCATTGATTTTCTCAACTGTTCCGTTGAAACCGTTGAAAGGACCATCAATAACCTTTATTGTTTCACCTAAATTGAATGGTACAGCACGAGTATCTGTATTAACAGCCAATTCATCTACTTTTCCTAACATTCTATTTACTTCGGATAGTCTCAAGGGAACAGGTTCGCCTCCTTTTGTCTCTCCTAAAAAACCGATAACACTTGTTGTTGACTTGATAATATGAGGAATTTCGCCAACAAGATTTGCTTCTATCATTACATAGCCGGGAAAGTAAACTTTATCTTTTACTAATTTTTTTCCTTCTTTTACAGTTACTATTTTTTCAGTAGGAACTAGAACTTGCGAAACATAATCACCCATTCCTAATCTTGCGATTTCGGTTTCGATGTATGCTTTCACTTTATTCTCTTGTCCACTAACTGCTCGAACAACGTACCATTTTTTTAGATTATTATCTGCCATAACAAAAAAATTACGCTTTTAACCAAATGAAAAATTTCTCTAAAATATTTGCAAACATTTCATCTACTCCCCAAGTTGCCAAAGCAAATAATACGGAGAAAAGAGCAACAACAATCGTCAGACGTTGCACTTCGGCCCAAGCAGGCCAAGTCACATTTGATTTTAATTCTTCAAATGCTTCTGATATATAATTAACAACTTTTGCCATTAGGATTTTTTTTTGCACGGGCGGAGGGATTCGAACCCCCATCAACGGTTTTGGAGACCGCTATTCTACCCTTGAACTACGCCCGTTTGTTAAAAACCAGTCCCGATAATAATCGAAACTGGTTTTATAAATATTATTAGTATTATAAATTTACTACAAGATTTCAGTTACCTGACCTGCACCTACAGTTCTACCACCTTCACGGATAGCAAAACGTAAACCTACATTCATAGCGATAGGACTTAACAATGATACTTCGATAGTTAAGTTATCTCCTGGCATTACCATCTCTACTCCAGCTGGCAATGTAATAACTCCTGTTACGTCAGTTGTACGAACGTAGAACTGTGGACGGTAGTTATTATGAAATGGTGTGTGGCGACCACCTTCTTCTTTTTTCAAAATATACACCTCAGCTTTGAAGTGGTTGTGTGGTTTTACTGATCCTGGTTTAATGATAACCATTCCTCTTTTGATATCTGCTTTATCGATACCTCTTAAAAGCAATCCAACGTTGTCTCCAGCTTCACCTCTATCAAGGATTTTACGGAACATCTCAACTCCTGTAATAGTAGAAGTTAATTTTTCTGCTCCCATACCAATGATTTCAACAGGATCTCCAGTATTAGCAATTCCAGTCTCGATACGACCTGTTGCAACAGTTCCACGTCCTGTAATTGTAAATACATCTTCAACTGGCATCAAGAAAGGTTTTGCAGTATCACGCACTGGCTCTTCAATCCAAGAATCGCAAGCAGACATTAATTCAATAATTTTTGGAACCCAAGCTGGATCATTGTTCAATCCACCAAGTGCAGAACCTTGAATCACTGGACAGTTGTCTCCGTCATATTCGTAGAAAGACAATAAGTCTCTAATTTCCATTTCTACAAGTTCTAACAATTCCTCATCATCAACCATATCCACTTTGTTCATGAATACAACCATTCTAGGAATACCTACTTGACGACCTAAAAGGATGTGCTCACGTGTTTGTGGCATTGGCCCGTCTGTAGCAGCTACAACAAGAATAGCACCATCCATTTGCGCAGCACCAGTAACCATGTTTTTTACGTAATCCGCGTGACCTGGACAGTCAACGTGCGCGTAGTGACGGTTAGCTGTTTCATACTCAACGTGAGATGTATTGATTGTAATACCTCTTTCTTTTTCTTCTGGAGCATTATCAATTTGATCAAATGATTTTGCTTGACAGTAACCAGCATCAGATAACACTTTAGTTATTGCTGCAGTTAAAGTTGTTTTTCCGTGATCCACGTGCCCAATTGTTCCAATGTTTAAGTGGGGCTTGTTACGGTTAAAGTTTTCTTTTGCCATTTTACTTAATTTTTAATCTTAGTTATTATTAGTGTTCAATTTTTATACTATTTTGAGCCAACTACGGGAATTGAACCCGTGACCTCTTCCTTACCAAGGAAGCACTCTACCCCTGAGCTAAGTCGGCAGAGAAATTTGGTTTAACATTGTTTAACATTGTTTAAAATTGTTTAAAAGTTTAAAGTTGTTTAAAATTGTTTAAAATTGTTTAAAGTTGTTTCTTTAAACCCTTAAACTTTAAACCCTTAAACTTTAAACTTTAAACCCTTAAACTTTAAACCCTTAAACTTTAAACCCTTAAACTTCGTTTGGTGGGGAGAGCAGGATTCGAACCTGCGAAGTTCACACAGCAGATTTACAGTCTGCCCTCGTTGGCCGCTTGAGTATCTCCCCAAATAATTTATGATTTTAGATTTATGATTTTAGATTTAAACCTAATATCGTTAATTCGTAGTCACAAATTAAAACTTTTCTTAATTATTGTCCAGAAAATCTAAACTCTAAAATCTAAAATCTTCAATCACTTAGAGCCGGCGGAGGGACTCGAACCCACGACCTGCTGATTACAAATCAGCTGCTCTAGCCAACTGAGCTACGCTGGCAATTTCAATAAAAAAAGTCCGCTATTTCTAACGGACTGCAAATGTATATCTTTTTGTTTTTTAATCAAAACAATTTTATAAAAATTTTGGATTAAATATGTGTATTGATTTTTTCTTTTCTTTTTACTAACAATCGTTCGATGGATTCGGCTGCAAGCTCTACTGATTCTTCAAAAGTTTTGCATTGTTTTTTAACTAAAAAATCGTCTCCCGGCACTACAATTTTCATCTCTACAATTTTATTTTCCTTGTCACTTGTCTTTTCAACTTTCAAATAAACGTCAGAGGATACTACTTTGTCGTAATATTTTTCTAATTTGACCATTCTTTCTTGAATAAAATCTACAAGCTTTCTGTCAACATTAAAGTTAACTGCGTGAACATCTACCTTCATAATCTAATTTTTTAGGGTTTATAAACTTTTTGAATTATTTTTGATTTCTTGGATGTGCCTCCGCATACACTTTTTTGAGTTCTGATAAACTGCTGTGTGTATATATTTGTGTCGATGCCAAACTTGAATGTCCCAATAATTCTTTTACTGAATTTAAATCGGCTCCGTTATTTAAAAGATGCGTCGCAAATGTGTGTCTTAATATATGTGGACTTTTCTTTACTTTCTCGGAGACCGTACTAAAGTAGGTATTTATTAATCGATATACAAACGAATCATTCAACTTTAAACCTTTTTTAGTGAGAAAAAAATAATCTTTTTCTTTAACTTCTTCTAAATGTGTTCTTTCGGCAAAATATAAATTTAATTGTTGGGCAACAATTGGTAATAAAGGCAAAATTCTTTCTTTATTTCTTTTGCCCAACACTTTTATGGTATTGTTTGATGTATTGACATTCGCCGTTTTCAAATGAATTAATTCTGTTCGTCGAATTCCGGTGGTATAAAATAGGTCTATTATCAATTTGTCTCTAATTTCTTCGAATCCTACTGGGTTTTGAATTTGATTCAACACATCATCAACTTCTTTTTCTGAAAACGGAATTTGAAGTGTTTTGGGTGTTTTCAAAGCCTTGTGTTTCAGCATCGGGCTGACTTCTATTTGTTTGGACTTTAATAGAAATTTATAATAGGCTTTCAAAGACTGCATCTTTCTATTTACAGAAACATTCGATATATTGTCATCTACAAGCGAAACAATCCAATTTCTGATTTGGTTGTAATTCGCTTTGTCAATATTTTCTTGATCGAATTGATTTTTATTGAACAACTCGAAGAAATTGATGTCATTCAAATAGGCATTCACGGTATGTGGAGAATATTTTTTCTCCAATTGCAAGTAATCTCTAAATGCGTCTTTATTATTAATCATAAAAAAACCGTTAGTATCAAAGGTATTAAACTTTAATGACTAACGGTACTTTATTGCAACAAAAAATAATTAACTATTATTCTCTATGTTGTCTCTCATATTCTGGATATAAGCCGCTTTTTGAATTTTGGCTCTGTGGGTAACTGATGGTTTTATAAAAGCAGTACGTGCTCTTAGTTGACGAACAGTTCCTGTTTTGTCAAATTTTCTTTTATAGCGCTTCAATGCTCTATCGATATTTTCTCCGTCTTTAATTGGTATAATTAACATAATATAGACACCTCCTCTCGTTAAGGCTGCAAAAGTAATTATATATTTTTGATAACCAACACTTATTTTAGAAAAAAGAGAAAAGAACATAGAAAATAGATTTTCATATCCTTATATAATAGCAATTAAACATAATTTATTTTTTTACAAAAAAAGCCAAGTTACAATCGCTTGCTTCTTGGGTCTATTCTATTTTCTATATTCTCTTATCCTTTCAAAATATTCCTCGAAATCACTAATTTCTGAATATCACTAATCCCTTCGTCAATGACAAATCGTTTTGCTTTAAATTCATCCATTTTGTTTTGACTTTTAATGCTTTGTAGATTTTTAAAAAAATTGCTTAAAATTTTAATAATCAAAAATTAAGTATTTACTTTGTAGTCACATTAAATAAGTAAAGAATGGAAGCTGCAATTATAAAAATTGGAAACTCAAAAGGATTGCGTTTGAGCAAAACTATTTTGGAAAAGTACAATATTAAAGACAAAATAGAAGTTATTCTTGAAATGGGGCAAATTATTTTGAAACCCATTGAATCTCCTAGGAAGAATTGGGAAGAAGCTTTCAAGAAAATGAATGCCGAAGGTGATGACGAATTGCTGATTGATGACGTTTTTGCTGATGAAAATTTCGAAGAATGGAATTAGTGCAATACTCGATTATTTTAGTGGATCTTGACCCAACTTTGGGAAGCGAAATCAAAAAAACCAGACCTTGTGTAATTGTTTCGCCCAATGAAATGAACAAACACCTCAAAACAATTGTTGTCTGCCCAATGACAACAAATTTAAAAGAATATCCAACTAGAGTTCCTATTAGTCAAGATAAAAAAAGAGGAATGATTATTATTGACCAAATAAGAACAGTCGATAAATCTAGAATTTTGAAGGTTTTTGGAAAATTAAATAAAATCGAAATTACTCAGTGTAAAGCAATTTTAAAAGAAACATTTGTTGACTGAATCATTTCAATAAATTTCTGGAAATCACTAATTTCTGAATCTCGGTAGTTCCTTCTCCAATAGTACACAATTTAGAATCTCGATAGAATTTTTCTACGGGATAATCTTTAGTGTAACCATAACCACCGTGAATTTGAATAGCTTCGGTAGAAACTTTTACGCAAACTTCTGAAGAATACATTTTGCTCATTGCTCCAAGCGTGGTCATATTTCGATTTTTATTTTTCAAGAAAGCCGCTTTGTGCAACAACAATTCCGAGGCTTCAATTTCGGTTGCCATATCGGCCAATTTGAAAGCTATGGCTTGAAATTCTGAAATCGCTTTTCCAAACTGATGTCTTTCTTTGGAATATTTCAAGGAAGCTTCATAAGCGCCTTTTGCAATTCCGAGTGACAATGCTCCGATAGAAATTCTTCCACCATCTAATATTTTCATCGATTGGACAAAACCTTCGCCCACTTCGCCTAATCTATTGGCGTCTGGAACTCGGCAATTATCAAAAAATAATTCGGCAGTTTCGCTGGCGCGCATTCCTAATTTATTGGCTTTTTTTCCTGAAGTAAATCCTAGCATACCTTTTTCTAATACAAAAGCGGTCATTCCTTTTGAATCCCCTTTTTCTCCAGTGCGGACGATAACCACAGCGATTTCGCCTGAAATTCCGTGCGTAATAAAATTTTTGGAACCGTTAATAATCCAATCATCTCCGTCTTTTACTGCGGTTGTATTCATTCCGCCGGCATCAGATCCAGTGCTGTGTTCGGTCAATCCCCAAGCACCAATGTGTTCGCCAGAGGCCAATTTTGGAATCCATTTTTTCTTTTGCTCTTCATTTCCAAAAGTCAAAATATGATTGGTACACAATGAATTATGTGCCGCAACCGACAATCCTATGGATGGATCTACTTTTGAAATTTCCTCGATAACTGCAATATATTCGTGATAACCAAGACCAGAACCGCCGAGTTCCTCAGGAACTAAAACGCCCATAAAACCCATTTTACCCATTTTCTTGAATAACGGAACTGGAAATTTTTGAGCTTCGTCCCACTCCATAATGTGTGGTCGTATGTATTTTTCGGCAAAATCTCTTGCAGATTGGGCAATCATTGTTTGTGTTTCGCTGTAATCAAAGTTCATTGTGAAAGGGTAAGAATTTTAAAAGTTCAAATATAAGGCTATAATTTTTGCCTTTTCAATAGACAAACCTTTAATTTTTGTTAAATCATCAATATTTTTAATATCGCCATTCATACTTCGGAAAGTAACAATATTTTTTGAAATAGGATATTTAAAATACGGAAACGTTGAAAGCTCTTTAATGGAAGCATTGTTAATATCAATTTTTTTGACATTTGGAGTAGCGGAAACTTTAAAATTTACATTCAAATTCTCAATGACTTCAGGCGACAATCCCCAAATTTCATTCATTTGTTCCATTGAAACAAAACCTCCAAGACTTTCTTTATACTTTAAAATCCGAAGCGAAATGGCCTCGCCTATTCCATTTATTTTTATCAAATCTTCTTGCGTAGCCGAATTGAGGTCAATGACAACCATTTTCTCCTTTTTGGCGAAAGCCGTATTGGGATACTTATTGTATTCTTTATTATATTCTTTGAATTCCTGTTTGTTTTTGACCCAATCTGGAAATTTGAAGTAAGGCGAAATGACATATAGCAAAGAATCGGAAACTTTGGTTACTGCTTGAAATTCTTTGGCCGAATTCACATATTTATTTTGTTGTCGAAAAGCAAGTAATCTGTCAATTTCTAAAACCGACATTCCGAGTTTGTATCCTTTATAATCTGTAATAAAATTGGGATTGAACGGATAAATCTTCGGTACATAATCTAACTTCTCTTGTTTCAAAGAATCGATTTGGGATTGTAGGGAAAGCCATTTTTCTTTTTCGGGCGAAGTTGGAGAAAAAGAACTAAAATCAACAAAAAAGTAAGTTAGTTGCAGTACAATAATGATTATAAATAATAACAAAACCCCTGTGCGTTGCTCTCTTGTAAACTTAAAAAAAGATTTTAGGGTTTCAAAATTCATGTAAACAGATTTAAAAAGTATAAAAATAGGAAATATATTAAAATCCATTGCAAATTTGAAAATATATAATCAAAAACAAAAAAGTATTGATTAAATTGATAACCCAGGGTGCACGACAAATTGCAATGTTTCAAAATTTAAGACACAGATTACACAAATTTGCACAGATTAATCTGTGTAAATCTGTGAAATTTGTGTCAAATAAAGTCAAAAAATCAATTCTTAAAATTAGTTGCGGCTACTTTTTTTTAAAGAAATGCAATTTGTCGTGCACCCGATAACCCATTTACCTTTTGAATTCGCATTTATAAATAGTACTTTTGCAAACTATTGATACAAATATGGGCTTTTTAGAAGAAATACAACGAAGAAGAACTTTTGGGATTATTTCGCATCCCGATGCTGGAAAAACCACCTTGACAGAGAAGCTACTCCTTTTTGGAGGTGCAATTCAGGAAGCAGGTGCTGTAAAAAGCAACAAAATCAAAAAAGGTGCTACCAGTGACTTTATGGAAATTGAACGCCAAAGGGGAATTTCGGTTTCGACCTCGGTTTTGGCATTCAATTATCAAGACAAAAAAATAAACATTCTCGATACTCCTGGTCACAAGGATTTTGCCGAAGACACTTTTAGAACATTAACTGCTGTCGATAGTGTGATTGTTGTGATTGACGTTGCCAAAGGAGTCGAGGAACAAACCGAGAAACTTGTCGCCGTGTGCCGATTGCGAAACATTCCCATTATTGTTTTTATCAACAAACTGGATCGTGAAGGAAAAGATGCTTTCGACTTGATGGACGAAGTGGAACAAAAACTAGGTTTGACCGTTACGCCTTTGAGTTTTCCGATAGGAATGGGCTATGATTTTCAGGGAATTTACAATCTTTGGGAAGAAAATATCAATTTATTTAGTGGTGATAGTCGAAAAAACATTGAAGAAACTATCGCTTTTCAGGATGTTAAAAGTCCAGAACTGGAAAATATTATTGGCGAAAAACCCGCCTATAAACTTCGGGAGGAATTAGAATTGATAGATGAAGTCTATCCAAAATTTGATCGTCAGGATTATTTAGATGGTAAATTGCAACCCGTGTTTTTTGGTTCAGCTTTGAATAATTTTGGGGTTCGCGAACTTTTGGATTGTTTTGTACAAATTGCACCATCTCCAAGACCAAAAGATTCCGAAACGCGATTGGTTGACCCCAAGGAAGAAAAAATGAGTGGATTTGTATTTAAAATTCACGCTAATATGGATCCAAAACACCGTGATCGTTTGGCTTTCATAAAAATTGTTTCGGGTACTTTCGAAAGAAACAAACCCTATTATCACGTTCGCCAAAAGAAGAATTTGAAATTCTCCAGTCCTAATGCGTTCTTTGCCGAGAAAAAAGAAATCGTTGATATTTCTTATCCTGGCGATATCGTCGGCTTGCACGATACGGGAAATTTTAAAATTGGAGACACCTTAACCGAAGGCGAGATGATGAGTTTCAAAGGCATTCCAAGTTTTTCGCCAGAACATTTTAGATACATCAACAATGCCGACCCAATGAAAGCCAAACAACTTGACAAAGGCGTTGATCAATTGATGGATGAAGGTGTAGCTCAGTTGTTTACATTAGAAATGAATAACAGAAAAATTATTGGTACCGTTGGAGCACTTCAATATGAGGTCATTCAATACCGATTGGAACACGAATATGGAGCCAAATGTACTTATGAAAACTTCCCAGTGCATAAAGCATGTTGGGTAAAACCCAATGATCCGAAAAGCGAGGAATTTAAAGAATTCAAAAGAATTAAACAAAAATTCTTAGCTCACGACAAATACAATAAACTGGTTTTTCTGGCTGATTCTGATTTTACAATTCAAATGACTCAAAGTAAATTTCCAAATGTGAAATTGTTTTTTACCTCGGAGTTTGATTAAATAAGAGTTTTATTGATAGAATCTTTGGATGAAAAAATAGAAAGGACAAAATAAAAATTATGCAAAAAATTACCATCCTCATTCATTGTGAAGACCAAAAAGGAATTATCGCCGCAGTGACTGATTTTATTGTTAGAGTGGAAGGAAACATCACTTACATTGACCAACATGTCGATTTTGAACAGAATGTTTTTTTTATGCGTTTAGAATGTGAACTGACCAATCCAAACAGCAATCTAATGGCTATAAAACATGTGTTCGAGCAATCTATAGCAACCGATTTTAAAATGGCTTGGGAGATTCATCCTAAAGAAAAAAAGCTAAAAATGGCTTTATTTGTCTCGAAATATGATCATTGTTTATTTGATGTTTTGGGTCGTTACAGTGCGGGAGAATTTAATGTAGAAATTCCTTTAATTGTGAGCAATCACGAGGATTTAAAGGCGGTTGCCAATCGGTTTGACATTCCGTTTTACTACATTCCATTTACAAAAGAAATAAAGGAAGAAGGCGAAAAACAACAAATGGAATTGCTAAAAAATCATGAAATTGATTTTATAGTTTTGGCTCGTTATATGCAAATTATTACTTCCAATTTAATTTCACTTTACGAAAACAAAATCATCAACATTCATCACTCTTTTTTACCTGCTTTTCCAGGTGCAAAACCCTATCATTCTGCGTTTAATCGAGGGGTAAAAATCATTGGTGCAACAAGCCACTATGTTACAGAACAATTGGATGAAGGTCCAATTATTGAGCAAGATATTACTCGTGTTTCGCACATCAATTCAATAGATGATTTTATTATGAAAGGCCGAGATTTAGAACGCATCGTTTTAGCAAGAGCCATAAAACTCCACGCCGAGCGAAAAACAATGGTTTATGACAATAAAACAGTCGTCTTTTCCTAAATTAACGTATTAACAACAAAGTAATAACATATCATTAACAGCATAAAATGAAAAAGTGTGTGATCTTTGCAGAGTAATAAACTGGTTATTTATTATTTTGGTTTTGGTTAGTTAAAAGAATGTCTCGCAAATTGTGGGACATTTTTTATTTTATTGAACCAATAAATGATAAGACTTCATTGTTAAAAACCATCGGTTGCTCCACATTGACAACGTGTCCACAACGCTCAATGACAAATAATTTGGATGATTTATAATGTTTTTCGACTACTAGACGAACAGATGGCAAAAACATATAATCCTCTTCTCCCATCACATAAAGCGTGGGAATATTCAATTCTACTTGGCGAAACCATTTGAGTATTGGATTGATTTCGGCGGTGAGTTTGAACCATTTTATGAATTCTTTTTGATACAACTTTTTGGCTTCATTGATAAAAAGCAATCGCGATTGCTTGTGACTTTTTTTGGGCATAATCACAAAGGCAAAAAACTTATACAACACCAAATATGGTAAAACATATTTGAAGGTATTACCCAATTTCATCAAGATTTGTGAACGGAAATTCATTTTCAAAATCGCACCACCCAAAATCATACTTTGCACCCGTTCTGGATGCATTTCGGCCAATTGTCGAATGAGAATTGTTCCTAATGAAATGCCGACGAAATGTGATTTTTCAATTTTTAAATAATCAATCACTTCTAGAACATCATTGGCAATCGACTCGAAAGTATATTTTTGTTTGAACGCTTTTTTAATCTGGGAATTGGAATTGCCGTGACCTCGTAAATCCAACAACAAAATGTTATACTGGCTTTTGAAATCCCGAATTTGTTTGAACCATATAGACGAACTACCTCCAGCACCGTGAACAAAAGTCACCCACTGATCGCTGTTTTCGTTTTTGTATGTGGTGTAGTTTATCATTGTTTTCTAGTGGAACGCGGATTAAACGAATTCGCAAAAGCGAAAACGCAGATTAAAACGGATTTCTTCAATAAATTTAATTCGTTGCAATTTAGAAAATTTTGAGCCACAAATTTTACCAATTATCACGAATTGATTTGTGAAAATTTGTGAATTGAAAATCAGCGAATACCAATTAAAAAATATTCAATGAGCTAAATTTGTGGTTAATTTTATTTCAAAATTTCTTCCATTTCTTCTTGCATTTTCAAAGCTTCTTCCCTAGCCTTTTCGGCAAAATCAGTTCCAGTAGAAGCATAAATAATCGCTCGTGAAGAATTAATAAGCAAGCCAACATTGTCATTCATTCCGTATTTGCAAACTTCTGAAAGGCTTCCTCCTTGTGCGCCAACTCCGGGAACGAGCAAGAAACTATCGGGAACAATTTTCCGAATCTCCCTAAAATATTCTGCTTTGGTGGCACCAACTACATACATCAGGTTTTTAGCATTTTTCCAAGTTTTTGAGGTTTCCAAAACCTGTTTGTATAACTCATTTTCACCCACATTCAAGGTTTGAAAATCAAAAGCCCCTTCATTCGAAGTCAAAGCCAACAGAATAGTATGCTTATTTTCGAAAGCCAAAAACGGCTCCACCGAATCTTTTCCCATATAAGGTGCAACAGTCACACTATCAAAATTCAAATCTTCGAAAAAAGCTTTGGCATACATCGACGAAGTATTGCCAATATCACCTCGTTTAGCATCGGCAATCGTGAAAATTTCAGGATGATTTTCGTTGATGTAAGTAATGGTTTTTTGCAAAGAAATCCAACCCTTAATCCCATAAGCTTCATAAAAAGCAGTATTGGGTTTATAGGAAACCGCCAAATCGTGTGTAGCATCTATAATCGCTTTATTAAACTCAAAAATCGGGTCTTCGAGTTCCAATAAATGCTTCGGGATTTTATTCAAATCAACGTCCAATCCTACACAGAGGAAAGATTTTTTAATTTTGATTTGGTTGATAAGTTGTGGTGTAGTCAAGACAGTTTGTTGTTTGTGGTTTATTGTTTGCTTCGACAGTTCGCTGACGCTCTTGTGTGGTTTATTGTTGGGCAAAGTTAGTTTAAAGTTTTTTAACCACAAAGGCACGAAGTCCTTCAATAAGCTCAGGATGACACACAACGTTTACAAAGAAAAAATGCCAACCTTATTCAGATTGACATTTTTTAATCCTTTTATCTTAATGCACCGTCTTAATACTTAATACTCGAATCTTAATACTAAAAAGTCTTAATACTTAATACTCAAA
>DMHA01000187.1:1264-6912 GCA_003449615.1 Flavobacterium sp. | reverse complement strand
ACTCAAATCTTAATACTTAATACAAAAAAGTCTTAATTCTTAATACTCAAATCTTAATACTTTTAAAAAACCTCACTCGCTTCTTTCAACTTCTCCATATTGTTCACCAATTGCAATTCGTCAACAATTTTCTGAATGTCGCCATTCATAATATTTCCTAAATCGTACAAAGTCAAACCCACTCTGTGATCTGTAACCCGACCTTGCGCATAATTGTAGGTTCTAATCTTTGCCGAACGGTCACCCGAACTCACTTGCGAAGTACGTTTTGTGGCATCTTCCGCTTGTTTTTTGGCCAATTCCATTTCATACAAACGTGAACGTAAAACCGTCAATGCCTTGTCTTTATTCTTATGTTGCGATTTCTGATCCTGACATTGCGCCACCAAACCTGTTGGAATGTGCGTCAAACGAACCGCCGATTTTGTAGTATTTACCGATTGTCCACCAGGTCCTGACGAACAAAAGAAATCCACACGAACATCGTTCATATCGATTTGAACATCAAATTCTTCGGCTTCTGGAAGCACCATAACCGTGGCCGCCGAGGTGTGCACACGACCTTGGGTTTCGGTTTGTGGCACCCGTTGCACACGGTGAACACCCGCTTCAAACTTCAAAGTTCCGTAAACATCTTCGCCAGTCACTTCAAAAATTACCTCTTTGAAACCGCCTGAAGTTCCTTCGTTCATATCCACAACCGAAGTTCTCCAACCCATTCCTTCGCAATATTTGGTGTACATACGGAACAAATCTCCTGCAAAAATACTGGCTTCGTCCCCACCCGTTCCTGCACGAATTTCGACCATCACGTTTTTGGCATCTTCGGGATCTTTCGGAATCAACATAAATTTGATTTCTTCCTCTAATTCTGGCAAACGTTCTTTGGCTTCTTCGAGTTGCATCTTGGCCATTTCGGTCATATCGGCATCACTTCCGTCGGCAATAATTTCATTGGCTTCCTCAATATTGGCTAAAACTAAAATGTATTCTTCTCTTTTCTCCACCAAAGCTTTGATGCTTTTGTATTCCTGATTCAGTAGCACATAACGCTTTTGATCGGCAATCACATCGGGCTGAATCACCAAATCCGAAATCTCGTCGAAACGCTGCTTTACATATTGAAGTTTATCTAACATATTCTTGTTCCTTTATTTGGAGTGCAAATTTAGTGAAAAGATTGCAGTCCCGAAAGCTTTCGGGATAGATTTCAGATTTTTTTCAGGAGCTTAATCCTGCTGTCATTCCAAATGAAATTCACTGAACTCCTATTAGAATAAAATAAAGTGAAGTAATCTTTTTTGATAAAACTTGCTTTCCGTTTTACCAAAAAAGGATTTCCATTCCTATCTGGGCTAGGGAATTGTGCTAAAGACAGGTTTGCGATTTCCTATAAAATTTCTGGCTCAAAAGAAATAACTTTTGAAAAAGACAAAAACCTTAAAATAATTTGTCACAAAAAATGGAAGTATTTGTGACAAAAAAGAGAATTTCAAAACCAAGAGTAAATTTCAAAAAACACTTTAATTTTTGTCGCAAATTTATCCTAAATGTGCGACAATCAACTGCGCCTAAAGCCATATATAATAAGAGATTTTTCTGTTTTTTACTGTTTGTGCTTAAACCATATCTTGTCACAAATATTTACTAAATTTGTGACAAGATTATGAAAAAATAATTACAAAAAAACTTACATTTCAGTCTGTTCAAAAAAAGTTACTTCCCTCTAAAACAAAAAAATTTACAAAAAAAACACCATTTTACGGTTTCCCGTAAGGTTGCTGAATTAAAAGGAGTTGAGTTAATTTTGGGAAAGATTAAAATTTGAATAGGAAATTATCAGTATTTTCGGTGTTAAGTTATATATTTGGGGAAAAAACGCCGTTTTGTTAAAAGAAACAACCTAATTCAAGGTGATAAGTCATACATTATCAGCAATATAAATATATTGACGGCAATGCTAAATAATCAAAAATAAAGTACATTTTAATTCGTAATATTGTAAAAAAAGGTTATGAATGAAGATAAACCAAAGCGAGAAAAGAGAAAACGAATAATTAAAAATATTGATGTGGAGATTTTAGATCCTGAAGCATATAGAGATAATATATGTTCATTAAATGCTAAATTTATTACTAACTATGATTTAACATTTAAAACAAATTTATTTAAAGATAAACATTATAACTCTCGGAAAGACTTCGGTGAAGACGATGGCAGAGCTAGAAATGGGATTGATGAAGAAAGTGTATGTAAATTAATTGAAATCACATTACTTCATGTTCTTCATTACTCAATGCGTTATGGCTCAATTATAAATTACCCCCCTTTTCATCCTAAAACTAGTGCGAGAATAGTATTGCAGGATAAAACAACCGATGAAAAAGACTTTTTGAATGTTGCAGTAGAATATCATTATGAAGACCTAAATTCGTTTGAAGTTACAATTTGGACTGCAATGGCAATTGAAAATTTTCGTTACCGTGACCCACAATATATTGTAGAACTTTACTCAGATAAAACAGTACTAAAACAAAAAGAACGAGGAAAAATAAACTACAAGATGGAATTAGAATTGAAATAAACTATTAAAATCACAAAAACAATAAGAATAAACAATAGTAAATTTGATGTAAATAGAAAAAACTACTATACTTTTGTATTAGACAATGCCAAGACTAAGTCTCTTCAAGGCCGAAAGGCAAGACGCTTTACTCTTTAAGGGCTAAAAAGAGCTTCCTAAATGGGGGCTTTTTTGTTTTTAATATAATCCTTTCTGTGGTAAGATATTAAATAAACAGAAAAGGTTCTCCGCTCCCAATGACTTTACACTCCAGCTAGAATAAAAAAAATAACAAAAAAAAACAGCGTTTTACGGTTTCCCGTAAGGTTGGTATTTTAAAAGGGGTTAGTTTTGGGAAATGATATGAAATTTTACAGGAATTAATCAGTATTTTCGTGATTAATTTATATATTTGGAAAGAACAACAATTGTTGAAACAAGGTTTTGTATTTAACAAACTAACATACATAATAAAGACACCCTAAATGTATTTAATAGACAGAGAAAAAAACAGAATATTGAAACTAAAGCAAAAGTCATTTTCTGAATTGAAATTTAGAGAAAGAGACCATTTACAAGAATGGATTGCAAATGATCCTAGTTCACTTGGCGAGGAGCTTTTAATAATTCAGAAAGAATTTAATGGTTTCAATGACACGAATGAACGACTAGACTTGCTTGCATTAGATAAACTTGGCAACTTAGTTATAATAGAAAATAAGTTAGACGATTCGGGCAAGGACGTAACTTGGCAAGTTATTAAATATGCTTCTTATTGTGCAAGTTTGACAAAACAAGATATAGTTAATATTTATCAAGCTTATTTGGGCACAGCTTCAAATGCACAAGAAAAGATTTCCGAATTTTTCGATAACAGAGAACTTTCTGAAATTCTACTAAACCAAGGATTAAACTCTCAAAGATTATTCTTGGTAGCAGCAAATTTTAGAAAAGAAGTAACATCAACCGTATTATGGTTAATGAATTTTAAAATCAGAATTCAATGTTTTAAAATCACTCCTTTTTCAAATGAAGAACAATTATTTTTAAATGTTGAACAAATCCTACCTACAAAAGACACAGAAGATTTTGTAATTAGCATTGCCACAAAAGCACAAGAAGAAATTGAAGTTCAGGAAACACTCAAAAGCAGACACCATATTAGATTGAAATTTTGGGAACAATTTATAAACGCAAGCAACCAGGTAAATAATTTATTTTCAAATAACTCTCCTTCAAAAGACAATTGGATTGGAAAAGGAATTGGAATGAGTGGTGTAAACCTGAATTTTGTTGCTACAAGCAGTTATTGTAGAGGTGAAATTTTCATTAATCGTGGCAACAAAGAAGACAACAAAGAAATTTTCGACTACTTTTTAAAATCTAAAGAAAAGATTGAGGAAGTTTTTGGAGGAAAATTTGAATGGGAAAGAATGGACGACAATATTACTTCTAGAATAAAATCGCAACTTGATGGAGTGAGTTATTTTGAAGAAGATGATTGGAAAAAAATGAACAAATTCTTAATTGATATTTCGGTGAGAATGGAAAAAGCATTTAGAGATCCTGTCAAAAAACTAAATTTCGAATGGAAGAACAAATAATTAAACCACACACACAAATCCTCTGCTAGGCGAGCGTCCCGCTCGTGAACACAAACAAAAGCAAATAAATTTTTAATTTTGAAAGGGCACGAGTGGGGCAAAATATAATCGATAATGCTCCGCAAAGTCTCCGACTTTGAGGTAGTGAATTTCGGTTTTCAACCGATTTATTTTTAAATCCTTTTATATCAGTCAAAGACTGATACACACATCCACAAAGTCGGAGACTTTGCGGAGCGAGTCCCAATCGTAAAAACAAACATTCTACACTAATACATAAACCCAAACAACCAAACCGGAATGATAGTCCCATACCCTATTTCTATCATATCTTTGGCAATGTAGGAATCGGGAATAGCAACAATTTGTTTCTTGGTTTTGTTTTTGCCTCCTATCTCGAAAGTAAATTTTTTATTGACCAAAAAATCGGCTTGATCGGATAGATTAATTTCGTGTAAATCCTTGAATTGATTGAGGAAAAACGTTTCTCTAATAGTACCAATATTGATATTTTCTTTTGCCAACGCATACATCAAATTGGTATTGTTCAAAAACAACTTTTCGGGTTTTGTCAAAACGCCAATTCCTGAAGTGTCTTTGTATAATTCGTTGACCAATCCTGCACGGTCAAGAATTTTTATCGCCTGAATTAAGGTGTTTCTGGAAACGCCCACTTTTTCGCTCAACTTGGTAATATTGGGTGTAAATGGAGCACTTGTAGCAATGGTAATCAATAATTTTTTCAATTTCACCAAGGTTTCATAATTCAAATCTTCGACCGCATTAATATCTATTTCGATGATTAAATTTATGGTGTTGCGCAATTTCTGAGGATAATCATTCTCACTTTCTTTGAAATACGGGTAGGCTCCCATTTGCAAATATTTTGCAAAGAGCGGCAAGGGCTTCATCTCTTCCAGCATTTTTGAAGCTATTTCGTTGTGGTTCCTCAAAATTTCTTCTAATGAAAAAACGGGAAATTTTTTATTGGTATCCAACTCAATAAATTCCCTGAAAGACAACTCTTTCAGGGTATAAGAAACCGCTCTTCGGCTCAAATCGGATTCGCCTTTGTAAATTTCGAGCATCGAAGAAGAAGTAAAAACAATACTCAAAGCGGGGAAATTATCATAAATTAATTTGATCTCTCTAGACCAATTGGGGTATTTATGAACTTCGTCTAATAATAAATGAGTTCCGCCAAATTTCACAAACAGCTTTGCCAAATCATATAGTTTATTTTCAAAAAAATAAATATGATCCAAACTTACATAGAGCGTACTTTTGAGCGGTAATTTTCTTTTTGCCATTTGCAACAACAAAGTCGTTTTTCCTGAACCTCTAGCTCCTTTTACGGCAATCAATCGATTATTTATATCTATTTTATCAATCAAATACCGTTGAAATTTCAAGGATACTATGTTGATTTTTTCTTGAAATTCTAAAATAAGATCTTCCATACTGTTGTTTTTAAAAAGCAA
>DMHA01000187.1:0-1194 GCA_003449615.1 Flavobacterium sp. | reverse complement strand
TTGTTAAATATAAACAACAGTATTATATATTTTTTGTTGTGTTTGAACAACAATTTTTGAATTGTATAAATACTTTTTCTAGGAATAAAACAAATAACCCAACTAGCACAAGCACAATATCATTAAGTTAAGGAAAAAATAACAAAAAAACCTTAAATAAATAATATTGCTCGCCAACTGTCCCGCCCTAATTTCCAAAAAATCCATTCCCGAATTAGAAATTTTGACATTTTTATAAGACCTTTGCAGACTTTTAGTCAAAAGCTTAAAAGCCTAAAATTGTAGCCATTATAAAATTATCATCCCCTAGATGAAGAAAAAAATAGAAATTCTCGCTCCTGCCAAAGATTTAATTCAGGGAATCGCCGCCATCAACAGTGGTGCCGATGCGGTTTATATAGGAGCACCTCAATTTGGCGCCCGCTCTAATGCCACCAACTCAATTGAAGATGTGGCGGAATTGGTAAAATATGCCCATTTATTCAACGCCCAAGTTTTTGTTGTGGTCAACACCATTTTGTATGACAACGAACTCGAAACTTGCCGCCAAATGATTTGGAAATTGTACGAGATTGGTGTTGATGCCTTGATTGTACAAGATATGTCGATTATGGAAATGGACATTCCTCCTATCGTTTTGCACGCCAGTACACAAACCAACAACCGCGATCCTCATAAAATTAAATTCCTGAAAGATGCTGGAATGAAGCGCGTGGTTTTGGCTCGTGAATTGAACTTACACCAAATCAAAGAAATCAGCGAGACAAGCGATGTGGAACTCGAATTTTTCGTGACCGGAGCATTGTGCGTTTCTTTTAGCGGGAATTGTTATATGAGTGTTGCCAATGGCGAACGCTCTGCCAACCGTGGTTCTTGTGCTCAAAACTGCCGTTTGCCCTACAACCTCATCGACGGTCACGGCGAAACATTAATCAAAAACAGCCACTTGCTTTCCATCAAAGATTTTGATGTTTCAGACCAAATTCCGAATCTGATTGAAGCCGGAATTTGTTCCTTCAAAATCGAAGGTCGGCTGAAAGATATTGTTTATGTAAAAAATAATGTGTCGTATTTACGCCAAAAACTGGATGCATTTCTACAAGGCGAAGGCAGAGAAAAGTACACCAAAGCTTCCTCGGGAAATTGCACTTATACTTTTGATTCTTCGTTAGATAGAAGTTTCAACCGAGGTTA
>DMHA01000217.1 GCA_003449615.1 Flavobacterium sp. | reverse complement strand
GGAAAACCACTATTTTTAAAATACCAAAGGGAAGCCTATTTTGGCAGTAATTTGCACCGATATTTATATTTTAATGGGTACAACACCGTTGGTTTAGCAGATTTTAGTTTTGAAATTGACGACGATGGAGTGCCTTACTGGGTGGTTACAAAATATGCTAAAAAAGTTGGCTTTTCTGGCAACGACGCCACTGGTGTTGTTGTTGTAAATGCACAAAACGGAGCTATAAAAGAATATACTATTAAGAATACTCCGCTGTGGATAGATCGAATTCAGCCGATTTCATTTATTATAGATCAGTTGAATGATTGGGGCGAATATGTAAAAGGGTATTGGAATTTTTCTAACGAAAATAAGCTTCAAATCACAGAAGATTTAACCTTAGTTTATGGAAAAAATAATAAATCCTATTGGTACACAGGAATTACTTCGGTAGGAAAAGACGAGTCGGCTGTAGGATTTGTTTTAGTAGATACACGAACTAAAGAAACTACTTTTTACAAGCAAAGTGGTGCCACAGAATTTGCTGCACAAAGCTCGGCACAAGGAAAAGTGCAAGAAAAAGGGTTTCAAGCTTCGTTGCCTATTCCGTATAACATTAATAACATTCCAACGTATGTAATGACTTTGAAAGACAACGGCGGTTTGGTAAAAATGTATGCTATGGTTTCAATTGCAGATTACACCATTGTTGGGACAGGAAACACGATGCGTGAGGCTTTAACGGCTTATAAAACAGCGTTTAACTCTTCAGGAAATAAAATAAATTCAAGTGAAAAATCCGCACGAAAAGTAGTCGAATCGGTTGTAGTTCGAATTCAGAATGATGTCAAAAACGGGAATAGTTTTTACTATTTTACAGTAAAGGATTATCCTAATATTTTTGTAGGTTCGTCTCAAATATCCAATCAATTGCCCATTACCGCAGTTGGGGATATGGTAAAAATTTCCTTCGATTTAGATAGTGAAGAGATTATTGATGTTTCTACATTTGAGAATATTAGTATTAAAAAGTAATGTCTAACCCTTTTTTATGCCAGTAACATTTATATTTAAGTAAACATTTTCAGATTTTCAGAATACATTTTTTGTATATTTGAATCTTAAAGTAAGAATTATGACCACAATAACGATAAACAAACGCACCAAAGCTGGAAAAACCTTATTAGAACTAGCTCGACTGTTAGCAATATCTAATAAAGGGGTTACTATAGATGAAAATGAAGTAGATTTTGAAGAGAAAAATAGGAATATTGATGAAATTGCTTTTTTGAAAAATTTACAACAAATTGGCAATGATTGTAGAGAAATTAAAAAAGGAACAAACCAAACAAAATATAGATCTTTGAAAAGTGTTTTAGATGAATTATAGCATTGTTGTTCACGAAATTTTTTACAAAGAATTAAAACCTTTGGCAAAGAAATACCCGTCACTAAAAAATGATATTTTATCTATTTCCAATAATATTGAAAAAGAACTTGCTTTAGCAACAGATTTAGGAGAAGGTTTTAAAAAAATTAGAATCAATATTAAATCAAAAGGAAAAGGTTCTGCTGGCGGTGGAAGAATTATCAGTTTTGAAACTATCATTTCAGTTGATGAAACACAAGTTTTGTTCGCAACTATTTATAATAAAGGCGATTATGACACAATTGATTTAGCTAGATTAAAGAAAAATTTAGGAATATAAAGCCACAAAAAAAGTCTTTCAAATTTTGAGAGACTTTTTTGATTAAGCAGTATCCAATTAATTTGTTAATAAAACTACTGTTCCATTGGAATCTCCATCAAAAGAAATTTGGCATCTGTAGAAGCTACAAATTCCAAATATTCAAAATCCCAAATTCCAAGGCCGTCACGAGTTTCAAGTTCTTGTCCATCAACTTTTATAGTTCCCGATATTACAAAAACATACATTCCATTGCCAGTTTTTTTAATTTGATAAATTTTAGCAAATCCAGCTTCGAAATCAGCCAAATAAAACCAAGCATCTTGATGAATCCAAACTCCGTCGTCATCAGGATTTGGCGATAAGATTTGGGCAAAATTATTTTTTTGCTCTGTTGTATCTAATGTGATTTGCTGGTAACGAGGTGCCACATTTCTGATTTTTGGAAATACCCAAATTTGGAAAAGTTTAGTACGTTCGCTTGAATTTGGATTGAATTCACTATGTCGAATTCCAGTTCCTGCACTCATTACTTGTACATCGCCAGTTTTTATGACCGATTCATTTCCCATACTGTCTTTGTGGGCCAAATCGCCTTCAAGCGGAATGGTAATAATTTCCATATTGTCGTGAGGGTGAGTGCCAAAACCCATCCCGGCAGCCACGGTATCGTCGTTTAAAACGCGCAACATCCCGAATTGAATTCTATCGGGATTGTACCAACTGGCAAAACTAAAACTATGATAAGCATTGAGCCAACCGTGATCGGCGTGTCCTCTTGTATTTGCTTTGTGTAAAACTGTATTGTTCATATTGTTATAAATTTAGCCATTATTAAAACACAAATTTATGACAAATAAGGGATTGAATTTCTTAATGTAGATAAAGAAAAATTTTAGAAACAACTTAATACGAAAGGCATAAATATATAGGTAAAAATTTGCTTTAACTCGATTAGTAGGACGCAATCTATTTTCCGAATCCTACTTATAGACTAAAAAACGATTGTATGATTGTTTTGTTTTCATTCCAATTCTACTTATTCAGCAATGATTATAAATGTTTCTAATGTATATATTGTTTTGTTAGACAAACAATGCTATTTTGTTTTTGTTTATAACAATAAACAATTTTATTATAAAAAAGTTGTTTACAATAAACATTATTCATACCTTTGTTTTATCAAACACATCGCAAAATGGATCAAATTTATATTGAATACAAAGAAACATTAGCCGCATTAAAGCCACGGTTTAGAAGAGATTTTATAGATGAAATAGATTGGGAAGAGTCCTTGTTGTTTATTCTTGGTTCTCGTGGCGTTGGGAAAACAACGCTAATGCTACAATATATTAAGGAAAAATTTGGCACAAGTTCCACCGCCTTATACATAAGTATGGATGATCTTTCTTTGTCGAATTATACTTTGCTTGACCTTGCAAAAAGACATGCGCAAAACGGCGGCACACATTTATTTGTAGATGAAATTCACAAGTACAACAACTGGAGTCAGGAGCTCAAAAACATTCGTGATAAAATAAAAGAATTAAGAGTGGTTGCCTCTGGCTCCTCTATTTTGGACATACAAAAAGGCAATGCAGATTTAAGTAGAAGAAGTGTGGTGTACACTTTGCATGGTTTATCGTTTAGGGAGTATCTAAATATTGAATTGAAACTCAATTTGCCCATTATTTCACTTACAGATATTGTTAGCAATCACGAAATCATTGTGCCTCAATTACTTGAGCAATTTAAGCCGTTACAACATTTTGCTACGTACTTAAAGTATGGTTATTTTCCTTTCTATTTGGAAGGCATCAAAAACTACCATCACAAATTAGGCAATGTTTTAAATGTTGTATTAGAGCAAGATATGGCATTGATAGAAGGTGTAGATTTAACTAAAATCCCCAAGATTAGAAAGTTGATTTATTTGCTATCAACCCAAGTGCCTTATCAACCCAATATTACCAAATTGGCTGAAGCTTTAGAAACAGACAGAATAACTTTACTCAATTACTTAAACTCACTACAAAAAGCGTCGGTGCTTACTTTGGTGAGATTGAATGGAAAATTATACACCCAACTGACCAAGCCTGATAAAATATTTTTACAAAATACAAACTTGCTTTATTTAAGTCAATCGAATGTGAATATTGGCACACTCATGGAAACTTTTTTTGCCAATCAGATAGG
>DMHA01000328.1:3888-4554 GCA_003449615.1 Flavobacterium sp. | reverse complement strand
CAAAACTTATATGTACCGTTAGCTGGCATAATAAGAAAATTACATAATGATAGATTTACGACTTGTAATATTGCTTTCTTTTATATTAGTTTCTTGTAATAGGACTCAAAAACCTAAGATTGAGAAATTCACCTGGATTCGTCATAATCTCAACAGGATTCATGATATTTCGGAACTTCAGGCAAGATATTATCTAAGTTATCATGATAGCTCAAAGACTCTGTTTTATGCATTCAATAATTCAAGGATTAAACAAGTTGAGTATTTTGAGTCTCCTAAAAATGATTCATTATCAGGTTTAATCTTTAAGAATTTTTATAAAAAGACATTTTCTCAATGCATTATTGGTGAACCTACGATCTATGATGGTGATTTTTATTGTATTATTTATAAATTTGAGAATGAGCAAGAACATTTCATAAACTATTTACCTTTTGCAATTTCTGATAGTCTTAAATCATTTGTAGATTATTTGGAAAGATTAGTTGAGATGTCTACTAACAAGAGAGCTAACCCATTTGATATTAATTCGGAATTAATACAATACAAAGATTCAATTATTGATTGTTTTCCACCTGTTCCGCCACCGGCAGAATTAGGACCAAAAGTGAAATTTACAAAACCAAAACATGATTAAAAAATTACGCACGCTAACATCATATAAAT
>DMHA01000328.1:0-3797 GCA_003449615.1 Flavobacterium sp. | reverse complement strand
AAAACTTATATGTAACGTTATGGGCAAGTTTAAGTAACCACAAAATGACACAGAAAATAGAAACACCGACTTTTGACACGTTTTGACAGTTCTCATGTCTAACCAGAAATAATATTAACGAAAAAAGTGGAGACCAGCGACCACTTGAAAAAACGGGGCGTATTCCGAAAAGCCTTACGAGTAGGAAAACTAAATTTCTATATTATGAATATAATGACTACCAAATTCAATGAACTCTCATTGAAAGTAATTAAAAATGTACTATTAGTTCTTCTGATAGGAACAGCCTTCATTTTCAATGCTTCGGCTCAGGGGTTTGATGCTTTAAGCAATCCCAAAATATATGTTAAACTTACGCATCCCCCAGGGTTAGGTTTGAAAATTAACAAAGTTGTTTTTAATCCTGCTACTGGAAATTGTTCCGACCAAATCATTGATGCAATGATAAGTGACTTCGTATCCAATAATGTTGAAGTGATTGATAGAAATAATCTTCAAGCTATACTTGCAGAACATAACTTTAATTTTTCAGGTTACGTTGATAAGAATAGTGCAGCTTCAATCGGAAAAATAATTGGACCTTCCGCTATGATTACAGTTAAAGTACTCAGATGCCAAACTGAAATAAAAGACAATTTATATGTTGATGAAAAGAAATATAATTATGAAACGAAACAAAATTATATTGTGAGGGCTTATATCGCTAGGACAACTGTTTATCTAAAAGCATCAATTCAAACCACAGACTTAACAACGGGTAGAATTTTTACAGCACGTGTTCTTGAATATTCGCCAGTAAAAGAAAATAAAGCTTATAATGGCAAACCAGAATCGCCTTCTGAATTTGATGTACAAGAAATGGCATTCAGATATTTAACTTCTGATGTACATAGAATGTTTTTTTCTTGGTCTGAATCCACCGATTTATACTTTATGGATGATAAAGATGGCGGTTTGAAAGAAGCTTTTAAAGCTCTTAAAGCGGGTGATGTCGCCCAAGCATTTGAACTTTCAAAAAAGAATCTCGAATTCTGCAAAACTTCTACTGATATTAAGGAGAAGGTATTAGCTCATGCTTATTATAATGTGGGTATGATGTATTTCATTCAAAATGATTACAATAAAGCAATAGAATTTTTCCAAGAATCTCAGAAAATAAGACCAGGAAATATTGTTACAGAGTCAATAAGTGAATGTAATAGAGCAAAAGCTCTAGCGGAAGAGATGCAAAAGATTGACGATAAAGCCTCAATTGAAATAGAAAAAAGCAATAATCAAACTCAACAAGCTGAACAATCTCAAATTGCAAATACTTTGACAAATGCTGATATTATTTCACTAACGGAAAAAAAGCTGCCGACAAACCTCATTATCCAAAAAATCAAAACATCAACTTGCAACTTTAATACATCAACTGACGAATTAGTTAAATTAACAAATGCTGGTGTTTCTGAAGATGTAATTCTTTTGATGATGGAAAAGAAGTAACTATTTTCAAGGATGGTAAAGAAAACCAGCCCATAACAAAGTGTAGCAGCAATAAGGGTTTCAGTGGTAATTCAAGCATTCTGCCCCGCTCAAACTTTGGTATTTGTGGACAGTTTTGTCGCCCGCAATCCCTTACTGCTGCTACACTCAAACGTTATAGCCAATTGAAAAAAAATGACAACTAACAATTAATGAATGATAAACCGAAACATGGAAAATATTAATTTAGATAAAGAATTATTCAAACTTGCTTTTGAAAATGCAAATATCGGAATGTGTTTGGTTGATTTGAGTAGCAACCTTTTCAAAGTTAATGCCGAAATGTCAAATATTTTTGGTTACACAATTCAGGAACTTGAAAAAATGACTGTAAATGACATTACACACCCAGACTACAAAGAAGTTAGCCCTAAATTTATAAAACAAGCAACTAATAATGAACTAAACCATTCGGTATTTGAAAAACATTACATACACAAAAACGGAAACGAAATAATTTGCATTGTAACCAGTTCCGCTGTAAAAAACGATTTTAATGAAACACAGTTTTTTATTTCACATGTTCAGGATATAACAACTCAAAAGCAAGCAGAGTTTGAATTTAAATTAGCCAAGGAAAAAGCAGAAGAGAACGAAAAAAAGTATAAATTACTTTATGATTGCAATCCAATGCCGATGTCAATATTTGATACCAAAACATTAAATTTTCTTTCGGTAAACGAAGCATTTATAGATAAATATGGATATACAAGAGAAGAATTTCTAAACATGACAGTTCTGGAAATAAGACCTGATACCGAAAAAGAAAAATTGAAACAATCAGTCAATATGATTGATAAGGGGATTACCAATGCCGGAATATTTGTTCATAAAAAGAAAAATGGAGAAATCATACAAGTTGAAATAATTAGAGATGAAATAATATTCGATAACAAAAATGCAAAATTAGTTCTTATTAACGACGTAACTGATAAAATAAAAGCAGAATATGCTTTAAGTAAAACCAATTGTGAGTTAATATTAGCATTAGAAAAAGCAGAAGAAAGCGACCGGTTAAAAACTGCATTTTTACAAAATATGTCTCATGAAATAAGAACACCTTTAAATGCGATATCGGGTTTTTCAGGAATGTTAAATAAACCTGAATTATCGGAAGAAAAACGGAAAAGTTTTGTTTCAATAATTCAAAACAGCAGTAAACAATTAATTTCAATAGTTTCGGATATACTAACAATATCTGCACTTGAAACAAAACAAGAAAAACATAACATTGATAAGGTTTGCATAAATAGTATAATAGTGGATTTACTTGCAATTTTCAAACAACAAGCACAAAATCAAAATATTTCATTATATGCAAAACAACAATTTAGCGACAAACAATCGGAAATATATACAGATAAAACTAAAATTACTCAAATATTAACTAATTTATTAACCAATGCATTAAAATTTACGCACGAAGGATTTATAGAATTTGGGTATATTTTAAGTGATAGTGTATTTGAATTTTATGTAAAAGACAGTGGAATAGGAATAAAATCTGAATTCCATGAAAAAATATTTGAACGATTTCGACAAGCCGATAAATCAATAAATAAATTATACGGTGGAACAGGTTTAGGTTTAGCAATTTCAAAGGCATTTGCTGAATTATTAGGTGGTAAAATTTGGGTTCAATCGGAACTTGAAAAAGGCTCGACATTTTATTTTACAATTCCATACAAGCCTGTAAACGAAATTGATAAAACCACAACACCAACAAAACAAAATGAAAATTTCAGAACTGTTTTAGTTGCCGAAGACGAAGAATATAATTTCTTATTCATTGAAGAACTGTTGATTGATTTGGATTTAAAACTTATTCACGCCAAAGACGGACGAGAAACAGTAGAAATATTTAAAGCAAATCCAAAAATTGACTTGATTTTAATGGACATTAAAATGCCAATAATGACAGGACACGAAGCAGCAAAAATAATAAAAGAACTCAATCCTGATTTGCCAATTGTTGCTCAATCCGCTTATGCTTTGGAACATGAACGAGCAAAATTTGACGGTATTTTTGACGATTATTTGACAAAACCGATTAACGAAAATGATTTAAAACAAATGGTAATGAAATATATAGACATACAAAAGAAAGAATAAAAGTTGGTGTGGCTTCGCCACCCCTACTTTTATTAATAATAATGATAAAATGATTATAGATTTTCAAAATAAATTGATAATTTTGAAAACTAAATAATATGATAACTAACTGAATGACAAATAAAAAAATGGCTATAACATACAATATGCGATAATTG
>DMHA01000423.1 GCA_003449615.1 Flavobacterium sp. | reverse complement strand
CAACTTTTAAAACTTTTTCAGTTTTAATTAATTCATATTGTTCAGATATAATTTTAATTATATCTTCTCTTACTCCATATATTGAAATAATGAAATAACTATTTCCATTTTTAAAAAAATTAGAAAGGTTGGATAAAGTCTCAATATAATTATCTAAATAATATATAACCTCATTTAGAATTATTATATCAAATTTTTCAGTGGATTCAAATTTTTGAATATCTGCAACAATAAAATTTGAATTCGGATATTTTTTATTTTTAGCTTTAGCAATAGCTGTATCAGAAAGATCTACGCCTAATAAACTTGAAAAATTATCTTCTTTCAAATATTTACATAAAGATCCAAATCCACAACCCAAATCTAAAATTTTCGGATTATTAATATTACAATAATTAATATAATCAACTATTTTATTGTATCTAGGAATTTCATTTTCAATATAATCCCATTTGCCTATTAAATATTTATAATTCCAACTGAATCTTTTTTTGATCCAATACAATTTTCTTAAAATATTCATTATCAATATTTTTTTCTAAATTTCTAATAATTCCCCGAATAGCCTTTCATTACTCCTCTTGATGAATTTCTGATAAAATCGATAATTTCATCTCGCTCTGGAGTGGCTTCCATTTCAGCTTCAATGATTCCTACAGCTTGCGTCACGTTGTAATTTTTTTGATACAATATTCTGTAAATTTCTTGAATTTCTTTTATTTTTTCAGACGAAAATCCTCGTCTTCTCAAACCTACAGAATTGATTCCTACATAAGACAAAGGTTCTTTCGCAGCTTTGGTAAATGGTGGAACGTCTTTTCTCAATAAAGACCCCCCCGAAATCATAGCATGATCACCCACACTAATAAACTGATGCACAGCCGAAAGTCCTCCAATAATGGCATAATTTCCAATGGTTACATGACCGCCCAAAAGTACTCCGTTTACAATAATGGCATTGTTGCCAATATGACAATCGTGTGCAATATGTGCCGCAGCCATAATTAAACAATTATCACCAACTACAGTTTGCCCTGAAGCAATCGTTCCTCTATTGATAGTTACACATTCTCTTATCGTACAATTATTGCCAATAATCGCCAAAGAATCTTCTCCACCAAACTTCAAATCTTGTGGAATAGCTGAAATTACTGCACCTGGAAAGATATTGCAATTTTTACCAATTCTAGCTCCTTCCATTATAGTAACATTGGAACCTATCCATGTTCCATCGCCAATAATTACGTTATTATGAATAGTTGTAAAAGGCTCAATTACAACGTTTTTTGCAATTTTTGCACCTGGATGAACATAAGCTAGCGGTTGATTCATAGGGTTTGGTTAATTGGTTAACTGGTTAATCGGTTAATTGATTATTTGGTTAGTTGGTTATTCGTTTAATTGGTTATTCGTTTAGTCGTTTAACTGGTTAAATGGTTATTCGTTTAATTGGTTATTCGGTTAGTTGGTTAACCAATTAAACAGTTAACCGACTAACCTTTCAAATTACTGTTTTTTAGCGATTTGCGCCATTAATTCGGCCTCAGCAACTAGTTTTCCATTGGCGTAAGCGTTGGCTTGCATGTGACAAATTCCTCTTCTTATAGGCGTTATTAAATCACATTTAAAGGTCAATGTATCTCCGGGCAGTACTTTATGTTTGAATTTGACATTGTCAATTTTCATAAAATAAGTCAAATAATTTTCAGGATCTGGAACAGTGCTTAATACTAAAATCCCACCCGTTTGTGCCATAGCTTCTACAATAATAACACCTGGCATAACTGGAGCTCCTGGAAAATGACCGACAAAGAAACTTTCGTTCATGGTTACATTTTTAAGTCCAACTATATGATTGTCAGACATTTCTATTATTTTATCGATAAATAAAAATGGAGGCCGGTGTGGAAGAACAGACATAATTTTGTGAATGTCCATCAAAGGTTCTTGATTCAAATCATAAACAGGAACATAATTTCTTTGTTCGATTTTAATGATTTTGGCAATCTTTTTGGCAAACTGGGTGTTGACAAAATGTCCCGGTTTGTTGGCAATTACTTTTCCTTGAATTCTGGTGCCGATTAAGGATAAATCACCCACTACATCAAGAAGTTTGTGTCTTGCAGCTTCGTTTGGATAGTGCAAAGTTAAATTATCCAAAATGCCATTGGGTTTCACTGTTAGTTCCTCTTTTCCAAAAGCAATTTTTAGATTGTTCATGGTTTTTTCGGAAATTTCTTTGTCCACATAAACAATAGCATTATTCAAATCTCCTCCTTTTATTAATCCTTCTTCCAACAAAAATTCTAATTCATGCAGAAAACTAAAAGTTCTTGAATCGGCTATTTCGGTTTTAAATTCCGAAATAGATTTCATTGTAGCATTTTGAGTTCCCAAAACTTTGGTGCCAAAATCGACCATAGCAGTTACGCAATAACTTTCGTGAGGCATCACTATAATTTCGCTACCCGATTCTTCATCGGTAAATGAAATAATTTCTTTTACTATGTATATATTTCTTTTGGATTCTTGTTCCAGTATTCCAGATTTTTCAATGGCTTCAACAAAATATTTCGAAGAACCATCCATAATTGGAAGTTCAGAAGCGTCTAATTCTATGATAACATTATCTAAATCGCAACCCACTAATGCTGCCAAAACGTGTTCA
>DMHA01000421.1:3765-5231 GCA_003449615.1 Flavobacterium sp. | reverse complement strand
CGGGATTAATTTTTACTGTATGTTTATCTGGTTGTCCAAAAATAGTTTGTTCCAGTTGTACATAAAGTTCCCCAGACGAATAACGTAATAATTTAACAAAATGACTGCTTTTTTCACCCTCAATGCGTTTTGACTTTATCAATTTATCCATAAATTTTGGATTAAATATGGTTTATTAAAATATTTCAATTCATTGTTAGGCACTCAATATTCTTTTTAAAGTATCTTGCATAGCAATCCTGAAAGAATCATCCTGAGTAACTTTTTTGTATAAATCGAGTTCTATTTTTCGTTGTTGTGCCATTACATCATCGAATATTTTTTTGAAAGCAATTTCTCTGTTTTGCACATCGGCATTTTCAGAATATTTTTCAAGATAATCTGGATGTGCTTGTATGTTTTTGGCTAATGTAACAAATTTTACTCTTTGTTCTTCTGGTGTTACTTCCCAACCTTGAAACCATCGTTCGTTAAAACTATTGATAATTAAATCCAACGGATCTTCTTCTGTTTCTGAACCATGTGCACCTCTTGGGTTTGGATTTTGAGGGTCTAATTCTTTTTCGGAATCGTCTAAACCAATACTTGAATTTAGTTTTACTCTTTCTAATCCGTAGGTTGATAAATCGACTGAATTTAGCAACTCGTCTAAAGCATCAATTGCAGGGTCAACAATAATCATTTTTGGAATTAAAAATTTTAAAAACCAAAATAACTTTTCCCATTGCACTACTTCATAAGGCAATATGGAAGCCATCTGACCGTATATTTTTACAAATTGCTTGGCTTTGATTTTGAAATCAGCTTTTTGACTGTCTTCTAATTCTAATTGAAAATTGAATCGGTCAGCAGCTACATCAATGATTGGACTTAGAAGTTGTGCATCTATTTTTTTGAAATATTTATCAACAAAATCCTCAACTTCAGACCATTCGTAAACCCCAACCTCGTCTAAAATGCCTTTTATTTCATGCAACACATTAACATCGGTTGCCTCACTTAGTGATGTTGCTGTATAAAAATCATCAAAAGCTAACTTGATATCTTGTGTACTATTAAAGAAATCCAAAATAAATAAATCCTCTGTTTTCTTACCTAATTTATCGGCTGCACGGTTTAGTCTTGATAGTGCTTGAACAGCTAAAACACCTTGCAATTTTTTATCCACATACATGGCTGTTAATTTTGGTTGGTCAAAACCTGTTAAGTATTTATTAGCCACTACTAAAATTTTATAATCGTCACTATCAAACTTATCTTTGGTGTCTTTTTCTGCAAAGCCATTGATGCTATCTTCTGTATATTCAATACCGTCAATTTTTTTCTTTCCAGAAAAAGCAATTACTACTTTGAATGGTTCTCCTTTTTCTTTGAGTATTTTTTGAATGGCAAAGAAATATTTTATAGCCGATTCAATACTTTGTGTTGCCACCATGGCTTTCGCCTTGCCTTTCAACTTTTTAGTA
>DMHA01000421.1:0-3700 GCA_003449615.1 Flavobacterium sp. | reverse complement strand
ACGTTTTAGTAATAAAATGGTCGATTACAATATCTGCTTTTATAGCAATGGTTTGTTTGTGTTGTTCCACAAAAGCACGTAGTTTTTTTTGAGCTTTATTTGTGTCAAATAAAGGATTGTCTTCTATTGATTTTTCAATTTCATAATAACTTTTGTATGTAGTATAATTTGCCAAAACATCTAAAATAAAACCTTCCTCAATGGCTTGTTTCATTGAATACAAATGAAACGGTTTAAATTTACCGTCTTCTTGTAACTCGCCAAATTTTTCTAATGTATTTGATTTTGGTGTAGCCGTAAATGCTAAATAAGAAGCATTTTTACTCATTTTTCTAGAACGCATGATTTCGAGAATCTTATCTTGTGGATCTTCTTCGTCTTCTTCTGAATTGTTGCTACCCATGGCTCGGTTCATATTGTCGGCAGCAGAACCACTTTGACTGCTGTGGGCTTCGTCTATAATTACCGCAAAACGTTTGTCGCTTAAATCGGAAATTCCATCTACAATAAAAGGAAATTTTTGAATGGTGGTAATAATAATTCGTTTACCACTTTCTAAACTATCTTTCAATTCACTCGAAGAATAAGCTGGAGCTACTATATTTTTAACTTCTGAAAACTCTTTGATGTTTTCTCTTAGCTGTTTGTCTAACAGTCTTCTATCAGTTACTACAATAACAGAATCGAAAAGGGGATTGTTTATCCCTTTACTTCCTGGTGTAGTTTCACTTTCAGGATAGGTTTCTATCAATTGATAAGCAGCCCAAGTGATGGAATTTGATTTGCCAGAACCCGCAGAATGTTGTATCAAATAGGTTTGTCCCACTCCATTTTTACTGGCATGAGCTATTAGTTTACGCACCACATTCATTTGATGGTAACGTGGAAAAAACAAATTTCTTTTGCTTAAAGCGTCTGTTTCTTTGCCATCAAATCGCACAAAATGTTGGATGATATTTGCCAAGCTTTCTCTGGTTAAAACCTCATCCCATAAGTAAGCTGTTTTGTGTCCAAATGGGTTTGGCGGATTGCCTTTACCATAATTATGCCCTAAATTAAAGGGTAGGAAAAAAGTATTTGCACCGTCTAATTTGGTGGTCATATAAACTTCATCGGTATCTACTGCAAAATGCACCACACAACGACCAAAGTTTAATAAGGGTTGAGTTATATCTCTTTTGAACTTGTATTGATTTTGTCCATGCACTTTTGCGTTTTGTCCTGTCCAGTGGTTTTTGAGTTCCATTGTAGCGATAGGCAAGCCATTGATAAACAAAACCATGTCGATTTCTTCACGAGGATTAAGTAATGAATACCTAATTTGTCTGGAAACGCTGAACTCGTTGTTATTGAAATTTGTTTTTGCTGCTGTGCTGCTACTTGCCAAAGGCAAAACATACATCAATGTAAAATGGGCATCATCAACCTCCAAACCTTTGCGAAGCAATTTTAAAACCCCATATTTTTTGATCATTCTGTCTAAACGATCCAGAATTTTCAATTTCCAGTCGTTTTGCTTTTGTATTTTTGCTAACTCTTCTTTTTGGGTATTTTCCAGAAAATGCCAAAATCGAACTTCATCAATGGCATATTTGGCATTGAAATCATTGGCATAGCCAATGTAATAGCCATTGCCTGAGCGATACAGTTCTTTGGAATCTTGAATATGTCCTGCTTGCTTGATTTCTTCAAGACAAAAACCAGTCAATTTTTTTTCTATGGAAGCTTCTAGAGCTTGTTCGTTGGTTTGTGATGGCATATTTATTTGTTATTATTATTTCGTATCGGTATGTATCCCGAGGTTATAAAATCGGTCGTCCCTCTGGGACTTTGTTGCTAACTTGGTTTTACCTAGCTCGGGATAAATCTCGAGGTTAAAAATCGGTCGTGCTTCCAGCACTCGCAAATGCGATATGCATGACCCATATAATTGGCTTGGGTTTCAACCCAAGGGATATAGAAAAAAATGCCATCGGCATGACCAATTCAATTCAAGGGCTATAAAAAAATCAACAAACCTTTACCTTCCCCGTTACAACCCCATCTATCAAACTCATTTTATACTCCTTCAACTTCTCAATCTCTTGCTCTTTTAACGAAATGGCGGTGGCGATTTTGGTAGTGGCGGTTTCTATAAATTCTACGATTTGTTTTTGTTCTTCAAATGTTGGAATTAAAACATATAAATCATTTATGAATTCTTGTTTTATGTTAATTCGGGTAAAACCTCTCCCAACAAGCGAAAAATAATTTCTATAAATATTACTTTTTAATAAATAGTTTACAAAAAGCGAGTATACTGATTTTTCAAAGATTCTGAAACCTTTACAAAATGAATTTAAGTAAATTTCATTTTCATTACCTAGATATATTGAAGATTTTCCAATATCTTCAAGGGTTTCGCTGCTCATTAAAAATAATAAATCATTACATTTAACTTTATTTTGAAATTCAAATGGATTAATTTTTACAAACTGGTATTCTACATTTTTAATAATATCGTTTCTAAAAATATTTGTAAAAGGAATGAAAGGTTTCATTTCATTTTGATATTCTTTACTAAAATTAACTCCTTTTTTTCCATTCAACCCAGGAAAAATATTACCTATAAACTTCAACTTCTTAACTTCCCAATGCTCTGGTATCTCCCCAATCCATTCCACTCCGCTGTCTTTCAATTTCACGTTTTCATTTAAACCTCTAGTAACGGCTTTATGAATCAAAATCTGCCTACGTTCTTTAAGCAATTCTATTTGTTTTTGTTTGATGGCAATGGCTTGGTCTATTTTGGTGGTTTTGTTATCAAGGAAATGGGCGATGGTGGTTTGTTCTTCGAGTGGAGGAATAACAAGTTCACAATTTGCAATATGCGTAAAACTTAAAGTTTGTCTAACACCAGAGCCTAATGTTTTCATATAAACCACATCAAAAATGTGTAGTAACCATTTATAATAGTTTTTATTCAGTTTCAAGTTGTTGTTTAAAATAATATAACCTGAACTTACAACAACATCTTTATCAGAAAGTGCAATTCGCAAACTGATAAGATCATAATTTAAGTTCAAAGGATTTATTAAGAAATCACCATTTGATAATACTTGATAACTTCTTTTTGTTGATTCAGGTATTTTTTCATCGTCTTTATAAACTACTTTTCCAAAGCTAATAGAACCACAAGGCAAGTCTACATTAGTAGTTTTCTTTTTCTCTGAAAAAATATGCTTAAATTTCTTAACTTCCCAATGCTCAGGAATTTCACCCGACCATTCCACGCCGCTAGGTTTGTAGTTGTTGTATTTTTTCATTTTGTTTTTTTTCATTGGGATAAATCCCGAAGTTATGCTATCGGTCGTCCCGCTGGGACTTTGATAGCTTGTTGCTCTTTTTTTCTCATCGGGATAAATCCCGAAGTGATGCTATCGGTCGTGCTTCCAGCACTTACAAATGCCATCGGCATGACTGATATAATTGCCTTGTGGCTTTAGCCCAAGGGATATGAAAAATCAAATGCCATCGGCATGACCCTATATAATTTCTTGTTCGGCACAGCCTCAGTTTTAGATCAGTGCTTAATCTGTCGTCCCGATGGGACTTTGTTTCTGACTTGGTCTTAATACCTCGGGATGAATCCCGAGGTTAAAAATCGGTCGTGCTTCCAGCACTTACAAATGCCATCGGCATGACTGATATAATTGCCTTG
>DMHA01000127.1 GCA_003449615.1 Flavobacterium sp. | reverse complement strand
GGATTTGAAGCTGTTTCGGGTAATTTTTGTTCGCCCATCCAATTGTATGTGAAGTCGAATTTCCACTGCTTACCTTTCTCTACGATATGTGTTTCATATCCTAAATTTGCAAAAAATCGATGCTTGGCTTGCAAAGGTCTCTCGCTTCTTCCACTCAAATAATCGGTTTGAATGTCGTAATATTTATAGGCAGTTCGCAAATCAAGGTGTTTTGCCAATTCTACATTGAAGTCCACTTGCAAACTATTGGCAAACGATTTTCCGTTCAAATTATAAAGCAAAACCTGATGCGTTTCTGGAATAGAAGGAGTAGTATATAAATCGACAACAACTTGTTTTGTGAAATCGGTTTTGTAAAAATCAAAACCAGCATCGGCATTTTTACCAAAAATGATAAATTTTTGATTGAAACTCAGTCCATAATTCCAAGCGATTTCTGGGTCTAAACCATAAATTTTTCCGCTAGTGTTCAGAATATCAAAATTTCTTGAACTCGCAAAAAGCGGCTGATTTTCAGCAAAAATATTCGCAGTTCGTTTGCCTCTTCCTGCCGAAACACGCAAAACCGCTTTCTCCCACGGATTATAACGAATGTGCAATCGAGGCGTAATAAATGTCCCCAAACGGTTGTGATTATCGACTCTTCCACCCGCTACTAAACTGAAATTAGAATCATTATTATATGTGTATTCAAAAAAAGCACCCACCGAATTATCGATTCTGCTGTAATCATTCACATTTACAAATTCTTGGTATTTGTCGTAAGTAAAGTTCAAACCAGTGGCAAATTTGTGCATCGTATTACTGATAATCGAATTGAAAATCAAGTTCGAATAAAAACTACTTTGCTTGATATTGTATTGATTCAATCCAAAATAAGATTCCTGATTGTGAGTGTTAAAAGCATTTTGAAAACCAATACTTTGATACGGCATATCCTTGAAAACATAGCCTACTTTCGACGAAACATCAAATCGTTCGGTATGGATTTCTGAACCCCAGAAGTTAGTTGTTCCTTTGTCTTTATTAGGATTAAAACCCAGTTCGCCAGTTTGTTTTTTGTCGTTCATATACCTGAAATTGATAAAGCTGACCAACCCTTTTTCGGCATTATAATATTGATACCGATTCAAAATATTGATTTGTTTTGCCAAAGGATTGTCGAGAAAGCCATCATCATTCATATCGTTTTTGGACGTTCTTGTATTTCCGTGAACAAACAAAGCACTAGTCCATTTATCCGAAATTTTTAGGTTGAAATGCGTGTTTAACTCAAATCGAGCATCAGTAGAACTGTATGCATTCAAGAAAAAAGGGATGTTGTTTATGGGTTTGACTAATTCGGTGTTGATTTGCCCTGAAATACTTTCGTATCCATTGACAACACTGCCCGCACCTTTTGTAATTTGGATACTTTCTATCCAAGTTCCCGGTGTAAATGACAGCCCATAAGCTTGTGAAGCACCTCGAACTGAGGGAATATTTTCCTCGGCAATCATCAAATAGGGGCTGGTTAATCCCAACATTTTGATTTGTTTTGTTCCCGTAAGTGCATCCGAAAAATTGACGTCTATCGAGGGATTTGTCTCGAAACTTTCGGCAAGATTACAACAAGCAGCTTTGAGCAATTCTTTGCTGGTTACCAAGGTGGTATTGGCAGTAATCTTCGAGGATTTATGCAAACCTTTGTTTTTAGAAATTACTTTTACAGCCTGTAATGTGTCCTGCGAATAGGAACTAAACACACACAACAAGCCCAATAAAAGTATTGAAATTTGTTTTTTCATGAAGAGATTTTTAATGTTTTTAAATAGAAATTTCTAACCAATAAAAATGGATAGATTTTACAAAAACATTAAAAATCAGGCGTAGAAAATGTATTGATGGTATAATTTGAAAAGTGGTGGCGCATTGGAATCACAATAATAGGAAGTAATGCGACAGTTTTCAAGTTTTGAAAATTCAGAAAATAAGATAGGATTAAATTCTTCGAAAAGAAAAATAAAATCAGGTTGAAAAGAGATGGAATTCAGTGTTATTTTTCCAGATTTTTTCTGAAAATGAACGACTTTATTCTTGCAACAGCTCTCTTTTTTATTAGTGATAGTGGAAACTTTTGGAGGGCAACATCCTTTTTCTTCTTTATTTAGAGTTTCAGCAGTTTTCCAAAAGACAGGTTTTACCGAAGCAACATTTCCTCCACAATAATGCACACCAACAGCAAATCCAGTATTGGAAACCAACAGGAAAATAGCCAATAAAAAACTGATGTGCTTTTTGAAATTCATAGTGCAAATTAACAATTTAATAAAACTTTCAGTTTAAAATAAACGTTAAAATTAAATATCTACAATTCAAACTCTTGATTCATTTGTGGAATAACACAATCAAAACCATATTTTTCTTTGATTTTTGTGCCAAGTTCCTCAAATGCTTCATTTTCTCCGTGAACCAAGAATACTTTTTTCGGCGTATTTTGCAATTCAGATAGCCAATTCAGCAAATCCTTTTGGTCTCCGTGAGCGGACAATCCCTCAATTTCGAGGATGTTGGCTTTGACATCATAGAACTTACCGTAAATTTTAATTTCTTTCTCTCCTTCCAATAATTTTCTGCCACGAGTTCCCTCGGCTTGATATCCAATGATGATTATAGTAGTTTCGGGCAAACCGATATATCGTTCCAAATAACTCAAAACCCTACCGCCAGTAATCATCCCACTTGCTGCAATAATCACTTTGGGTTCTTTATTATAAATGGTTTCAATCGTTTCCTGATAATCGGAAATCATCGTAAACATTTGACACATTGCTACATAATCTTGTTCGTGTAATTTGTGCCATTTTCTATTATTTTCAAAAATATCGAGCACTTTAATTCCCATTGGAGTATCAATAATATAGGGAATATTGGGAATTTTACCTTCTGTTTTGAGTTGCCACAACAAATACATTATGGTTTGTGCTCGTTCTACGGCAAAACTCGGAATTATAATTGTTCCTCCTTTTTGAACCGTATTGTTAATGTACATTTCTAGCTCTGCTTTGGTATCTGTTTCGGGATGAAGGCGATTTCCGTAGGTACTTTCCAAGAAAATATAATCGGCTTTTTTGGGTTTGATGGGCGGAAACATCAATAAATCATTATCACGACCAATGTCTCCTGAGAAAACTAAGGTTTTATTTTCTAGATTCAGTATAATGCTACAAGCACCAATAATATGTCCAGAATTGGTAAAAACTGCTGAAATTTCTGCAACTAAAGGAATTTGCTCATTGTTTTTTATAACTCTAAAATGCGGAAAAACGGCTTCGGCTTGTTTCAGATTATAAAGTGGTTCGGCAATTTCGTGTTTAGAATAATGTCCTTCATTCGCCTTGTTGGCTTCTTCTTCCTGGATTTTGGCACTGTCCAAAAGAATGAGTTTAGTAATGGCTGCCGTTGGACTGGTACAATAAATTTTGCCCTTGAATCCTTGATCTACCAATCGTGGCAACCAACCGCAATGATCCAAATGACCGTGAGTTAGCAACACAAAATCAATGGTCGAAGGAAGTATTGGCAAAGGTTGCCAGTTGAGTTCCCTCAAAGATTTGATGCCCTGAAATTGTCCACAATCTACTAAAATCCTGATGCCGTTACTTTCGATTAAAGTTTTAGAACCTGTTACCGTTCCAACTCCTCCAATAAATTTGATTTTCATGATGTCATTGCGAGGAACGAAGCAATCTCGTCCTCATTATTAAATTAATAAATGCTAAATGTATTCACATAATTCTGAGGCTTCTTTTAACACGTTTTTTATTCGATTGGAACTCAAGCCAATTCTTTCCAAATAGAATGAATTATTTATTATTTCTTTTACCAAAATCACGTCCAGAATTAACAATTTCTCTTTTTCGGCCAACGATAAAGTGGTCAAACATGTTATTGGATATAGATAATTGTCGTCGTTTTTGGTTTTTAAATTATTTTTTTCAGGATAATTCCAACTCAACAAACTCAAACCCGAACATTTTGCAAAAGCAATCGCATCGGACGTAAACCGATTATTGCTAACAATCCAACACTTGGAAATAGCTTCTTTTCCAGAGAACATTGTGTGTTTTTTATCTTTCAAATCATTAAACCGCGATAAAATGTACATAGGAACTTTCACATCTGAATTAACATCTTTGCCCATGTGAAATTTACATTCTACCATCGAAATAACTTGGTCTTTTTTGATTAAAACATCAATTTCATGCGAAACACATTTTCCTTGCAAAGTCAAATTAGTTTTAGTTTCATAATGTTCTGATACAAAAAGTCGCGCAATGTATTTCTCGAAGAAAAATCCAGCGGGACCTAATAACCGAATGGCTTCTTTCAAATTGTATCGGGCTGCGTGTGAATTTGAAGCTTTTTTCAACAAACCAAAAGCCATTTTATAGATTTGCTTGGTCGAAATGCCTTCGTAGATTTCTTTGTTGATGGTTTGCAAAATAGTATCAACAACTCTATTATTCGCTCCTGATTTCAAAAGGGATTGTTTGAGTTTTATGGGATTAAAATCGACAATATCGCCTGAATGTTTTACTATTTTCATCGGTTGGCACTTTTTAGTTATCGCCTTCAATGGGGGATTAAAGGTACGAAAAAAAGAATAATGCTTTTGCTTTTACCTTAAACTCGCAACAGTTT
>DMHA01000392.1 GCA_003449615.1 Flavobacterium sp. | reverse complement strand
TGAATGAATACCCGTTTTTTCTCCAAAGTCGATTTTGAAATGTATAATAATTTGTCCAATTGTTTGTACAGTTCTTCCTTGTTTCCTCTATATAAATAGCCCAATCGAGCCATATTGATAGTCACAACGCCAATACTTCCTGTCATTTCGGCACTTCCAAAAAGTCCATTTCCGCGTTTCAATAGTTCGCGCAAATCGAGTTGCAAACGGCAACACATACTTCGAACCGCATTGGGTTTATAAGCATTTTCGTTTTCTATTTTATTGCCGTTTTCGTCTAATTTGTATTGGCTTCCAATGAAATTTTGAAAATAAGAAGAACCTATTTTTGCTGTATTTTCGAAAAGTAAATCGGTATTTTCTCCATCCCAATCGAATTCTTCGGTGATATTTACCGTTGGAATTGGGAAAGTAAAAGGTTGTCCGTTGGCATCGCCTTCCGTCATTACGGTATAATAGGCTTTGTTGATGAGGTTCATTTCTTTTTGAAAATGCTCATAACGCAAATCGGTTACTTTCTCAACTCCTCTTTCTTTGGCTCTTGCCAAAAGTTCTTGATTGAAATTGTTTTCAAAAAAATGAAGATCATTTTTCGTTGGGATTTGGGTTTTCAAATCTTCGGGAACCATCCAATCTAGGGTGATATTGGTGAAAGGCGATTGTCCCCAACGTGCAGGAACATTCAAATTATAGACAAAACTACGAACGGCTTTCAACACATCGTCAAACGATAAATTATCCTTGAAAACATAAGGAGCTAAATAGGTGTCAAACGAACTGAACGCTTGAGCGCCGGCCCATTCGCTTTGCAAAATTCCAAGAAAATTGGCCATTTGTCCCAAAGCTTCCCTGAAATGCGATGGTGCTTTGCTTTCTACACGCCCCCGAACTCCGTTAAAGCCTTCGTTAAGCAAAACACGCAAACTCCAACCCGCGCAATAGCCTGTCAAACAATCCAAATCGTGAATGTGGATGTCGCCGTTTCTATGAGCATACCCTTCTTCTTTGGTGTACACTTTGTCCAACCAATAATTGGCAATGATTTTTCCAGCCACATTATTGACCAAACCAGCGTTAGAATAAGAAGTATTTGCATTGGCATTGATGCGCCAATCGGTTTGTTCTATATATTCGGCAATGGTTTGCGAGCTGTCAACATAAGTCGTATCTTCATTGATGCCTTCGACGTGTTCACGCTGCAATTTTCGGGTGTGGCGATACAACATAAAGGAACGCATTACCTCAAAATACTGTTTTTCAAAAAGACTTTTTTCGATTAAATCCTGAATTTCCTCGACAGCCCAAGTTTCTTTGGATTGCAATCCTTCAATAACACTTTCAAAAACACTTTCGTCAAATGCTGTGGTGGCACTTTTAAAACTTTTTGTGATGGCATCTTCAATTTTGAAACTTTCAAACGGTTTGTAATCTCCGTTCCTTTTGATAACGTACTTTTCCATAGTATTTAATGGTTTGATTTTGTGTTGTTTTATATTCTTTGGTTGAGAAAAAATAACTCCATTTTTCCGAGTATAATTCTAAAGATTTAAAGTATTATTTACTATGATTTTAATCATATTTTATTTTTTTTATCATTTTTTTATTAACAAAAGTTCATAAAAAAAGGAACTCATTTGAGCTCCTTTTTTTATATCTGATAAATCTAACAGGTTTTTTAAAAACCTGTTAGGTTTGTAGCAAATTATCCCACCAATTCCACCACTTTACTTTCTCCCACTAAACTCACTTTTACCAAGCCGTGTTTCGCCAATCCTTTCATAGCAGCATCCCATTTTTTGCCACTCAAATCCGATTTGATTTTCAATAAACCCAATTCCATATTGTTTTCATTGGTTTGCAAAAGCGCAATGATTAATTTTTCTTCGTCCAACAATTCAATTTGGATTTGTTTTTTCTCTGGTCGCATTTGTGGAAACAGCAATACTTCCTGAATCGAAGCATTATTGGTCAAATACATAATTAGTCTATCCATTCCAATTCCCATTCCCGAGGTTGGAGGCATTCCGTATTCCAAAGCTCTCAAGAAATCTTCATCAATAGTTCCTGAGGCTTCATCATCGCCTTTTTCAGCCAATCGCATTTGATCTTCAAAACGCTCTCTTTGATCAATGGGATCATTCAATTCCGAATACGCATTCGCAACTTCTTTTCCGCAAACCATCAATTCAAAACGTTCTGTCAATTCGGGATTGTCCCGGTGTTGTTTGCACAAAGGCGACATTTCCTTTGGATAATCAGTGATAAATGTGGGCTGAATATAATTTCCTTCGCATTTGGCACCAAAAATTTCGTCTATCAATTTGCCTTTTCCCATTGTGGCATCCACATCAATTCCCATTCCTCTCGCCGCTTCAAATAATTCAGCTTCACTTTTGCCTGAAATATCAAAACCAGTAAAATGTTTGATAGAATCCGTCATCGTAACTCTGGCGTAAGGCGCTTTGAAATTGATTTGGTGTTCGCCAAAAGTCGCTTCACTCGTTCCGTTAACCGCAATGGCGCAATGCTCCAAAAGATCTTCGGCAAATTTCATCATCCAGTTGTAGTCTTTGTAGGCTACATATATTTCCATAGCAGTAAATTCGGGGTTGTGCGTTCGGTCCATTCCTTCGTTACGGAAGTTTTTCGAAAACTCATAAACCCCTTCAAAACCACCTACAATCAATCTTTTCAAATACAATTCGTTGGCAATTCTCATATACAACGGAATGTCCAATGAGTTGTGATGTGTGATAAAAGGACGAGCCGCAGCACCACCGGGAATAGGTTGCAAAACAGGAGTTTCTACTTCTAAATACCCTTTGTCATTGAAGAAATTACGCATCGCATTGAACATTTTTGTTCTCTTGATAAACGTTTCTTTCACGTGGTCGTTCACCGTCAAATCCACATAACGACGACGGTATCTTTGTTCTGGATCCGAAAAAGCATCGTGTGTTTTTCCTTCAGCATCTGTTTTTACAATTGGTAAAGGTTTCAGGGCTTTCGCCAAAACTGTTAAGCCATAAACGTGAACCGATATTTCGCCCACTTGAGTTTTGAAAACCGTACCACGAACCCCAATAAAATCACCAATATCCAACAGTTTTTTGAAAACCACATTGTACATTGTTTTCTCTTCATCATCCGAAATATCATCTCTCGAAACATAAATTTGAATGCGACCTTCGGCATCTTTCAACTCCGCAAACGAGGCCTTTCCCATAATTCTTTTTCCCATCAAACGACCAGCCAGAATCACTTCCTTGCCTTCAAATTTCTCGAAATCGGCGAGGATTTCGCTGGAATAAGCAGTGGTGATAAATTCGGCTGCAGGATAAGGTTCAATGCCTAAATTGCGTAATTCGGTGAGTGCTTCTCTACGAAGGATTTCTTGTTCGGATAATGCCATTTTGTTCTGATTTTAAGAGTGCAAAGATAACAAAAGATTGCAGATTTTAGATTTCAGATTTCAGAATTTTCAGGAGCAGAAATATTCGTTTTTTCAATCGGCAATGGTCCCGCTATTCGCTATATCTTTTGTGCCGAACACCGGCACAAAAGGATGCCGCTTCTATCGGGGCTATGCGATGTCTTTTTGCTTTTCAGAAAACCTTTTTCATTACCATTTCAATAAAAATAAATCTTTCTAAAATATCTATATAAAATTCACACAAAATAATCTAAATTCGCTTCGAAAAATACTATAAAATTTATGAACTTCAATAGCTTGATTTCTTCAAAAACAAACAGGAAAATAGTTGCGTATTTCCTACCGTTGCTAACGGTTGGTTGTCAGGTTACCGAAACGCTTCACCTCAATCCTGACGGTAGTGGTAGTATAGAAGTGGTTGAATTAAGAGACGAAAACAGTTATATGCAATTGGTCAAAGAGGCCTATTCAAAAGAAGAAATCTTCAAAGACACTACATACATCGTTTCCGATTATTTTCAAAAATATTCAGAAACTTTCAACAGAACAGCTCCAGAAGACCAAGCAGTTTACAAGCAATATTCCAATGTAAAGGTGCATAGCAAGCAAAGTTCCTACGACAAAGAATTCAGAACTACGATTGCTCAAAATTTCCAAAAAGCTTCCGAGATTGCTGATCTTTATAAAACCGAGGATTATGCCGACAACATAAAAAATAATTATGCTTTATCTGCCGAGGAGCATTATTACAAAGTGCGTTATGATTACGATGGACATCATTTTAGTAGAATTGTAAAAATTACCGATTCAACACATCTCAAAAAACAAGTGGATAAAATACATCAATATAAAACCTATTACAAAGGATATAAACTCGTTCAGAATTTCCAATTGAAATACTATTTTCCTCGAAAAATAAAATCCGTTTCCAATCCTCTTGCCTCGATTAGTGCCGATCGAAAATCGCTATCCTTACAATTACTATTAACCGATTGTTTGCAAAATCCAGAAATCACTAATCTTGAGGTTGTTTTAGAATAGATTTTTCAACTTCAACATTCATAGTTCAAAAGTTTGTAACTTTCCAAAGCTTCCAGTTCGCCGCGGCGAACTGGAAGCTTTGGAAAAAGGATGTCACTAATTGCGGCTATGCGATGTCTTTTTGCTTTTCAGAAAACCTTATCCAAGTAGAAATAATAAATAAAATCAGTGAGAATCCGTTTTATCCGTGTCATCTGTGTGCAATTTCTTTTGAAAACATTGCCAAAAAAACTTCGTAACTTTGCAATTAAAATAGTGAACGAAAAAAGATTTCTTCGCTCCTCGCAATGACAATGAACAAAACCATCCAACTACAAGATTTAGGACTCAAAGATTATAAGGAAACTTGGGAATATCAAGAAAAATTATTCAAAGATGTTGTCGATTTGAAAATCAAGAATAGGAGAGAGGAACTCAATCTCGAGACACCTAATTATTTTCTTTTTGTTGAACATCCTCACGTTTATACTTTAGGGAAAAGCGGTGATTTAGAAAACCTTCTTTTATCCGAAAAACAACTCGAAGCCAAAGGCGCCACTTTCTACAAAATCAATCGTGGTGGCGATATTACGTATCACGGCCCAGGACAAATCGTGGGGTATCCTATTTTGGACTTGGAAAATTTCTTCACTGATATTCATCAATACTTGCGTTTTCTGGAGGAATCTATCATACTTACATTAAAGGAATACGGATTAGAATGTGGCAGAAGCGAAGGCGAAACTGGAGTTTGGCTCGGAGCGGGAACTCCTTTTGCCAGAAAAATTTGTGCGCTTGGCGTTCGGGCTTCTCGTTGGGTAACGATGCACGGTTTTGCTTTAAATGT
>DMHA01000136.1 GCA_003449615.1 Flavobacterium sp. | reverse complement strand
AAACATTTTCAATCTATTGCCTCTAAACTAAAAAATATGGAAAAATAAGGAATCTAATTCCATATTTTTCCATATTTTTGTAAAATGATACAAAGAGAAGCAAAATCAAAACTAGAAAATTTAGCCAAATCCTTCAAGGCCATTGCGGTTATTGGTCCACGACAGGCAGGAAAAACGACATTGGTTAAAAGTACCTTTCCGAATAAACCTTATATTTCTTTGGAAAATCCTGACACTCGCAAATTTGCTTTAGAAGATCCAAGAGGTTTTTTGCAAAGCCTCTCAAACGGAGCCATTTTAGACGAGGTGCAACGAACGCCTGAGTTATTTTCTTATTTACAAGAAATGTTAGATAATAGTAGCGAGAAGGGACTTTTTATTCTAACAGGGTCAAACAATTTTCTTTTGCAAGAAAACATTTCACAATCTTTGGCAGGAAGAGTAGCTTATTTGAATTTATTGCCTTTCTCTGTCAGTGAATTAGCTTCGGCAAATTTAGTTCCTGAAACTGATGAAGAGCTGCTTTTCAAAGGATTTTATCCTCCTATTTATGATCAAGAAATAAGTCCGTTGGATTGGATTCCAAATTATATCAGAACTTATATAGAAAGAGATGTCAGGCAAATAAAAAATGTAACCGATTTATTAATTTTCGAAAAATTTATGCGTGTTCTTGCTGGCAGGACTGGGCAAGAACTCAATTTTACTGCTATTGGCAACGAAGTTGGGATCGATTTGAAAACAATTCAGTCATGGATTGGGATTTTAGAAAGTAGTTTTATTATTTACTTGCTAAAACCACATTTCCAAAATTTCAATAAAACAATTGTCAAAAGACCCAAAATATATTTTTATGATACTGGTTTGGTTTGTTCTTTTTTGAGAATTTCAGATTCCATACAGTTAGAAAGTCACCCACTAAAGGGAGCTATTTTTGAAACAATGGTTGTGATTGAAATGGTTAAAAAATTCACGAACAGAGCATTAGCCGTTAATCTTTATTACTGGAGAGACAAAACAGGTCACGAAGTAGATGTCATTATTGATAATGCTGGAAAACTGATTCCAATAGAAATAAAATCATCAAAAACGATTAATACTGATTATTTTAAAAACCTAAAATACTGGAATAACCTCAGCAAATTAAACCAATCTATTCTAATTTACTCAGGCGATCAAGAACAACAGCGAAGCGACGGCACTTTGATCACTAATTGGAAAAATATCAATCGGCTGGTTTTTTAAACAAAAAACCTACTGATTATAACCAAATCTCTTCAACATATTCGCATTACTTCTCCAGTTTTTGTTGACTTTCACGTACAATTCGATATGAATTTGTTTGCCGAAAAACTGCTCTAAATCAGTGCGGGCTTCTATTCCTACTTGTTTCAAGGCAGCACCTTTGTGACCGATGATGATTCCTTTTTGGGTTTCACGTTCCACCATAATCAGGGAACGAATACGGATGATGTTTTCGTCCTCGAAGAATTCTTCGGTGACGATTTCGACAGCGTACGGGATTTCTTTGCTGTAATTCAACAAGATTTTTTCGCGAATGGTTTCGTTTACGAAGAAACGTTCCGGTTTGTCGGTCAATTGGTCTTTTGGATAATATGCTGGAGATTCTGGCAACAACTCGATTATTCTTTGGAAAACTTCGGGAACATTGAAATTCTGCAAAGCTGATATGGGATAAATTTCAGCATTTGGAACTTTCTCTGTCCAGAATGCGACTTGGGTTTCTAATTGTTCTTGATTGGAATTATCAATTTTGTTCAAAAGCAACAAAACTGGAATGGTAGAATGGATAATTTTATTAAAAAATGCTTCGTCTTTCAGTTCTTGTTCGCCAATTTCGACCATATAAATCAATATGTCAGCATCTTCAAAGGCCGATTTCACAAAATTCATCATCGATTCCTGCATTTCATAAGCGGGTTTGATGATTCCTGGAGTATCAGACAAAATCAATTGAAAATCTTCGCCATTTACAATTCCCAGAATTCTATGTCTGGTAGTTTGTGCTTTCGAGGTAATAATGGATAATCTTTCGCCCACAAAGGCATTCATCAAGGTTGATTTCCCTACGTTTGGATTCCCGATGATGTTTACAAAACCTGCTTTATGTGTCATAATATTATTTTTTATAATTATAAAAAGCCACTCTTTTCAGAATGGCTTTTTCTGTTGCCTATTCGTAAAGAATTTCAACCCTAACAGTCGATTTTCAGCTACAAATGTACAATCTAAACTAATGGTTTCAATAAAAATTTATACTTCTTTACCTCACTTTAAATTGATAAATGGTGGTTTGGGTATAAATTTCTCCCGGATTCAAAACTGAATTTGGAAAACTTGCTTGGTTTGGAGAATCGGGAAAATGCTGCATTTCAAGGCAAAATCCCGAACGAGAAGGATAGGTTTTTGACTCTTTTCCGTTTTTTACATCCAAATAATTTCCTGTGTAAAACTGCACTCCAGGTTCAGTAGAAAAGACTTTCATCTCTATTCCTGTAGCTGCTTCATAAGCGGTCGCTACCCAACTTAATTGATTGTTTTCTTTGTTTAAAACCCAATTGTGATCATAGCCAAATCCTTGAATTAGTTCGATATAATCATCATTAATTCGCTCCCCAATTTTGTGCGAAACCCTGAAATCCATCGGACTATTTGAAACGTCTCGAATTTCTCCTGTGGGAATCGCACCCGCATCGGTTGGGGTAAAATAATCTGCGTTTAAAATTAAATCATGAGATACTATCGAACCTTCTCCTGCCCCTTTCAAATTAAAATAGGCATGATTTGTAAGGTTAAGAACTGTTTTAGCATCTGTAACGGCTTTATAATCTATCTTTATTTCGTTATTATTGGTTAAAGTATAAATTACTTTTACTTGTAAATTTCCGGGATAACCTTCCTCGCCATCCTTCGAAAGATATCTCAATTCGATTGCTTCTTCTTCATTTTCATTCAAAAAGGGTTGAGCCTTCCAAACTACTTTATCAAAACCTTTTTTTCCTCCGTGAAGTGCATTTGGACCATTGTTGACCAACAATGAATATTCTTTGTCGTCTAAAGAAAATTTGCCATTGGCAATTCTGTTGGCATAACGACCAGCAATAGCTCCTAAATAAAAATCATCATTTTCATAATTTTCTATAAAGTCGTGTCCCAAAACAACGTCTAATTTGGTTTCATTCATTGGTACAAAAAAGGAAACTATTCTTGCGCCAAAATTGGTAATTTGACAAACATAACCATTCTTGTTCTTCAAAATTAAAAGGGAAACTTGCTGATTATCAATTGTTTTATTGAAATTTTCTTCTGATACAATTTTATTATTCATTTTTATTATTTTAGTCTTTGAAAGCATTATAAATCTTGAAATCCGTTATAAAAAAAACTTCAGAGACTATAAATTGCCCTGAAGTTTTTTATTTTAAAATTCAAATTATTTTCATTTTTGATAGATTTATTCTTCTTTAAATAGGTAAAAAATGTCAATATTAAACAACTATTAATCTACTTAACAACTAAAAAAGATAATTCAAATCAAATAAAACGGTTTTATTACAAATTCTGTTCTATTATTTCCAAAAAATTGAATAGAGCACTACTAATACTAGCAATATCGCAAATGAACAGATATTGAAAAGCGGACTTGTTTTAAATAATTCTTTCGATAATGGAATTCCTTTCGCATCATCCTGTCCTTTATTTTGATTCCAGCTAACAATAGCAATCAATATCATCGTTAGTAATGCGGTGTATCCCATTTGATCCATCCAAGGTAATGTTGGGAAAAAAGATTCCATTCCGCTACCTGTTGCCCATCCTTTAGGACCAACTTTAAAGAACATTGCTATTGGAATAGAAAGAAGTGCTCCCCAAATGGCTGCTTTATTAGTTGTTTTTTTCCAAAATAATCCCAATACAAAAACGGCCAAAATACCCGGACTAACTACTCCAGTATATTCTTGAATAAATTGAAACGCCTGATCAATTCCACCTAAAAGAGGTGCCATTATTACGGCAATAATTAAGGCAACTGCACCAGAAATACGCCCGACATTTACGGTTGTTTTATCACTAGCTTTTGTATTGATATATTGTTTGTAAATATCCATTGTAAAAATTGTGGCAGTAGAATTTAGCATCGAAGCCAATGAAGATACAATAGCTGCAGCCAATGCTGCAAATGCCACGCCTTTTAATCCAGCTGGTAAGAAATGCAATAACCAAGGATAAGCTCTATCAGCTGTCCCGATTCCAGGCAAGTTATCTGTAGCGGTAGAACCCAATCGTTCCATAATAACAGGATCATTAACCATTACATAGGCTGCAATACCAGGTATAACAACAATAAAAGGAATCAATAATTTTAAAAATCCAGCTAATAAAATTCCTTTTTGAGCTTCTTGTAAAGACTTAGCGGCTAATGTTCTTTGAATAATATATTGATTGAATCCCCAATAGTAAATATTGGCTACCCAAAGACCACCAACCAAAACACCAATCCCGGGAAGATTCATATATTCAGAATTTGATTTGTCTAAAATCATTACAAAACGATCCGGAGCAGCATTGTATATATGTTGCAATCCAGCCCACATTCCTGCTCCGTCTGAAACGGTGTTTAATGCCAAATAAGTAGTTACTAAACCACCAAAAACCAGAAAAATAACTTGAATAACATCTGTCCATGCAACAGCCGAAAGTCCGCCATACAAAGAATATGCGGCCGAAAAAAGGGCTAAACCTATAATTGCATATATTAAATCTACACCTAAAATTGTTTCAATAGCTAAAGAACCTAAATACAAAACAGTCGTTAAATTTACAAATACGTACAGTGCAATCCAGAATACAGCCAATATTGTTTTTAGATTTGTAGAAAATCGTTTTTCTACAAATTCAGGGATGGTGTAAATCCCTTTTTGGATAAATATTGGTAAAAAATATTTCCCAACAATTATCAAAGTAAAAGCGGCCATCCACTCATAAGAAGCAATTGCCAAGCCCAATGCAAATCCAGAACCCGACATCCCAATAAACTGTTCTGCAGAAATATTTGCTGCTATCAACGAAGATCCTATTGCCCACCAAGGTAATGATTTACTAGCAAGAAAATAATCCTCGGCATTTTTTTGAACACCTTCTTTTTCTCGAGACACCCATAATCCCACACCTAAAATAAGCACTGCATAAGCGGCAAAAACCGCATAATCTAAAAATCCAAAGCCTGTTTCCATAAAATATTTTGTTGGTTAATTAATTTTGATTAATACTATAAAAATAAATGATTTAGTCTAATTTTTTAAAACTTATTTTGATCTAACGTGCTGTTCCCACTTCCAAGCACTCTCCATAGCTTGGTCTAAAGAGGATTCTGTTTTCCATCCCAGAACTTTATTTGCTTTTTCGGTGCTGGCATAAGCCTGAGTTACATCGCCTTCTCTTCTATCCACAATTTTGTAGGGAAATGGTTTGCCACTTACTTTTTCAAAACTTGAAATTACTTCCAAAACAGAACTTCCCACCCCTGTTCCAAGGTTGAAAATCTCTACTTTATCTGCATTTTTATGTTCTAAAAGACGTTGTAAAGCGACCACATGAGCTTTTGCTAAATCTACCACATGAATATAATCGCGAATACAAGTGCCATCAACGGTGGGATAATCGTTTCCGTAAACCATCAATTCTTGACGCAATCCAATACCTGTTTGGGTAATAAAAGGCACTAAATTTTGAGGGACACCTATTGGCAATTCACCAATTTCGGCAGAAGGATGTGACCCAATTGGATTAAAATAACGGAGCAATATAGCATTTATATTGCTCACTTTAGAAACATCTGTAATTATTTCTTCTCCTATTTGTTTTGTGTTTCCGTAAGGAGACATAGCGGGTTTTATAGGTGCATTTTCATCAATAGGCAATACATCGGCTTGACCGTAAACGGTACAAGACGAACTAAAAATAAAATGAGCTTTATCTCTTTTCTCTAATTCTTGAAGTAAATAGACCAAAGAGGCTATATTATTTTCATAATACAGCAATGGATTTGTAACGCTTTCGCCAACAGCTTTTGAAGCGGCAAAGTGAATTACGCCAATAATATCTTGATGTCTTTTGAAAAAATCTTGAACGGATGATTTTTCTCTTAAATCTAACTTTTCAAAAATGGGTTCTTTTCCTGTAATAGCGATAATAC
>DMHA01000325.1:1761-10219 GCA_003449615.1 Flavobacterium sp. | reverse complement strand
CCCTCCTGTAGCCACAATATTGGCTTCAAAACTAGGATTATCTGTAAGATAACGTTCTCTCGCTAATTTTGAATTGGTTTCGGCAAAATCCCAAAAATATTTTATTGCATCTTTTTGAACTTGATTTAATGCTTCTTCATCGGTAAGTGCTGGAATAATTGGCCGAGATACTGGCGCTGGAGCAGGCGCAGGTTTTGCAACGTTGCTACAACCTAAAATAGAAAACAAAAAAAGAAAAGAATACAATTTAATTACCGTCATGTCAATTTCTTAGTTAAATCTGCCAAAGCAATAACTTTGGCAGATTTCAAATTTAATTATTTCTTTTTAGTATATAAAACAGATACTTCACTTGCTGTCAAAGGTGTAGAATACATTCTAAATTGGTCTAAACCGCCAGTCCATGAGTTTTTTAGCCAGTCATCTGCTTTATTATTTATATCATCTTGAGAAAATTCTTGTGGGCCTGCACCAATTTTTAATGATGTGATTTTAGATGGTTCAAGTGAAATTGCTCCATGTCCACTCCAAGATGAAGTAGTTTTGATTGCACCATCAACATATAAAGTCATAACTGAAGTTGTAGAGTCATAAACAAATGCTAAATGATGCCAACCACCATCATAGATGCCAGTCACTGCCCCTGTAGAAGCCCAAGGAACCCATTCGAACCATTTTTCGCCAGAAGAGTCTTTTACAAATAATTTTGCAATAGGGTCATTTACAGATCCCTCCATGAGCAAAAACATGGAAGCACCAGACCAATGATAGCCATTTATTGCTGGCAAACTAAAGATATGTTCTGTTTTAAAATCTCCCTTTTTTTCCCAAAAAGCGATTGTAAAACTTCCTGCAGTATTTACAAAATCATTAGCATTTGCATATTTTATATACTTATAATTTTCTCCTTTTAATGCTTTTCCAGAAATCCCTACGATTGAGGTTAAAGGATTGTCAATTGGGAATTTAGCACGAACACTATCTACTGCATTCATCAATGAATTTGTAGTTGCACCATCAAAAGCTACATAGAACTTTAATGGGCCTCCGGGAGCATTGGCATCTTTTGGATAATCGCCCAGTTCAGGTCTATCCATATTTTGACATCCAATAAATACTAATGAAATAAGTGCTATTCCAAAAGCTTTTTTTATAAATGATTGATTAATCTTCATATTATCTAGTATTGAATTGTTATTAATAATTAGGATTTTGAATTAAAACACCACCAGATTGGTCAATGGCTGTTTGAGGAATTGGATAATGCTTGTGTTTTGCTTGATATCCTTTTCCACTTAGAACTGTGGAGGCATCACCCCATCTAACTAAATCATAAAATCGTTCGCCTTCCATTGCTAATTCGATTCTTCTTTCTTGTTTGATAGCTGTTCTTAAAGTAGTTTGTCCACCAGAAACTATTGGCAAAATACTATTATTTGCTCCTCTTGCTCTTTTACGAACTTCTTCTAAATAAGTTGCTGCAAGACCTGAATTTCCGTCTTCGTTAGCCGCTTCTGCAGCCATCAAAAATACATCGGCATATCGCATAATTTTTATGTTTTCCCAATGATTTTTGTTTTCGCCGAAAGCGGTTCTTTCAGAAGGTAGTGTATAGGCCTTCTTGTTCCAATACAATTGGTCTAAAGGAGGACTAGCAGGAAGTATATTTCCAAAACCATCACTTTGTCCAGAAGCAAGAATTGTAACGTCTTTTCTTGGATCATTTGCTTCATAGGCACTAATTAGATTTGTAGTAGGCACATTGAATCCCCATCCTAAATCCCAATTACCTGCTCCACGAACACCTTGTGATTCAAAATAATTGTTAGAATAATAGGTTCTTCCTAGAACTAGAAACTGTACTTCAAAAATAGTTTCCTTTGAATTGTTCCCAGCTTTAGTAAATAAGGTTTCATAAGAAGACATTAAATTATATTGACCTGATTTGATCACTTCTTCGCTTTTTGCAAGCGATTTTTTCCACTCACCTTGGTAAAGATACAATTTTGCTAAAAGGCTGTTTGCAAATCCTTTTGTAGCTCTTCCTGGATACGCAGGCCAACTTAAAGGCAAATGTTCAGCCGCAAATTCTAAATCACTAATGATTTGCGCATCTACTTCGGCGACTGTATTTTTTGCTTTAATACCATCGCTTGGTGTTACAATTTTATTTAAAATAATTGGAACTTCACCATAATCACGACGCAAATCAAAATAGGCAAATGCTCTAATAGCTTTTGCTTCGGCCTCATTTATTATACTGCCTTGGTCTGTTGCTCCAGAGGTTTCTACAGCTACAACTAAATCATTGCAAGCAAATATTAAGCTATAATGACCATCCCAATTAATTCCAAATTCAGTGGCTGAATATTGAAAATTATCCATTACATTTCCTAATGTCGATGCATCAGTAGGACTACTTCCTTTTGCGGCATCGTCAGATCGAATACTTTGAAACCAATAACGATTCCAATCTGTTATACCTCCCTGAGTTCGGATTTTTCCGTACAATCCAAAGGCTTTTTCTTCAAAACCACCAGCTGCCAAATCTCCTTCGGTGGCTACTCCTAAAGGTTTCATATCAAGAAAATCATCGTCACTACAAGAGTTTAATGTAGGAATTGCCAATAAGGCTATAAGTGATAATTTGATGATAAATCTATAATTTTTCATATTTCTCATTTGTATATATTTTTAAAAAGTAACATTTAAACCTAAGGTAGTAATTGCTGGAAGGGGATAACCTCCAAAATCTCTACCAAACGAAATCGGAGATCCGCCAGCTTCAGGTGTAAATCCTGAATTGTTATTCCAAGTTAAAGGATTTTGAGCATTAATAAACAATTTCAATCCTTGTATATAGAATTTATTCAACAATTTTGAATCAAAATTATACGCCAATTGCACGTTTCTTAATCGAATGTAACTTCCATCTTCGATCATGTAGGTTGAATTTTGTTTGTTATAACCAGATCCATCGTTAAGTCTTGGCTCCCAATTTGAAGTTCCAGCACCATTCCATCTGTCTAATCTTTCGGTTCTGTAATTAAATTGTGCGAAAGTAGAACCATTCCCCCAATCTCTCCAAACTTCATTACCATAAACCCCTTGCAAGTCAGCTGTAAGAGTGAAGTTTTTATAGGTAACGCTCGCTGAAATTCCGTACATAATATCAGGAGTTGGGTTTCCTATTATTGTTCTGTCGTCTGGAGTGATTTTTCCGTCACCATTTACATCTTTGTATTTCAAATCACCTGGACCATAATCGCCTAAAGAACTTGGTGTTGAGCCCAATACATCTGCATAGGATTGATAGACCCCTTCTACAATATATCCGTAAAAAGATCCTATTGGAGAACCCGCAGTTAAAATAGAAGGTCCGTCAGCAACTTGAAAACCTTCTTCATAAACTGATTTTACTTCATTCTGCAAAGTAGTCAAGTTTCCGCTAATAGAATATTCAAAATCATTATTTACCCTGTCATTCCATGATGTAGAAAATTCAAATCCAGTATTAGAAATCTCTCCAGCATTTGTGTAAAAACTTTCAGCTCCTAGATTAACAAATGTTAACAAGTCATTTGTTGTTTTATTAAAATAGGTAGCTTCAAATTTTAGTCTGTTATTTAAAGTTCCTAATTCCATACCTCCTTCATAAGAAGTTACAGTCTCCCATTTTAAATTTGGGTTATTTCTATATGCTAAAATATAAGCTGGGACTAATGTTTCTCCAAAAACTGCAGATGCTCCTGTGGTATAATTAGGATAGGATGGGTATTGAATAGATGTATATTGATTTCCTAATTCGCCATAAGATCCTTTAACTTTTAATGTGTTAAAAATCTTTTGATTTTGCATAAAATCCTCTTTGGAAACATCCCATGCTCCTCCCATTGACCAAAAATTTTGAAATCTGTTATCGCCTATAAAAGCTGAAGATCCATCTCTACGGAAAGAAGCATTCAATATGTATTTTCCTGAATAACTATATAAAGCTCTAGCCAAATAAGATACTGTGCCATTTTCATATTGGCTTGAACTTGATCGACTTGATGAAGGATCTCCATAAGGATACACATTAAGATACCACCATCTACTATCGTTTGGAATGGGTTCCCCACCGATATATTGTGAAACAGAACCATTTGTGGATTCAAATCCAAAATAATAGCGAGTATATCCAGCCAAGGCTGTCAAGTTATGATTTCCAAAAGTCTTGTTATAGGTAAATAAATAATCTTGTTGTGTCTTTTCGTAGGTATTGCTATATTGACTTACAGATGTTTGAGATTTTCCACCAAAAGCGAGTGTAAGTTGATCTGTTTCAGCTGCATAAATATCAAAAATTGGAGAATAAGCCCTACCTTTATTATATCCTAAATCTGCATAATAAGCCGCTCTGAATTTTAAATCTTTAAACAATTTGAATTCAGCAAATACATTACCCACAAATCTAGTTTCACGATTCAATTGCGTTCCTCGTGTTCCTTCGACATTCAATAATGGATTATCTATTTGAGCTCCACCAATTTGTGTTGGTAGTTGATTGTAAACACCTTCAGTAGAATTAAAAGGTTCCACTATTGGAGTAGCGTTTAATGCCGATCCAAAAGAATGTAATTGTGCTGGTCTGGCATCAACACCACTGAACCCAACACCAACTTTTATAGCATCTGATATTTGCAGTTCATTATTTAAATTGAAAGTGAATTTCTTATAATTTTCATAATCAATTAGACCTTCATCTTGAATGTATCCTAGACCCAAATAAAACTTATTTTTATCCGTACCATTTGTAACACTCAAGTTATGATTTATAATAGAAGCGTTGCTATTTGCAATGACATCAATCCAGTCGGTGTTACCAGTGAATTTATCATAATAAGCATAAGGAGCTGCTCCTTCATTCACGCGTTGCTCGTCATATAATGTTTTGAATTGAGATGCATTAGCAAGAGAGGGTTTGCTTACAATTGATTTAACCCCCAAAGTAGTGTTATAATTAATGGTAGTTTTTCCTTCTTTAGCTTTTTTAGTTGAAATAATAATTACTCCATTTGCTCCACGAACTCCAAAAATTGCCAATGAAGAAGGATCTTTTAATATTTCCATAGACTCAATGTCATTGGCATTAATAAAATTGATATTGTCTGTAAAAATACCATCAACTACATACAATGGTTTTGTATTGTATCTACTAACTGTACCCCTAATTCTGACATCAGGCTCAGCGCCAGGCTGTCCAGAATTTACAATCGATAAACCTGAAACTCTACCTTGTAAAGAAGCAACGGGATTAGTATTAGGCTTATCTGCCACGATTTTTCCTTCTACCTTAACAATAGATCCTGTTAAATCTCGTTTTTTGGCCGTTCCATACCCAATAACAACCACTTCTTTCAATTCTGTGTCCTTAGAACTATTTAGGGTTACTGTCATTGGAAGTAATGTTGCTTTGACTGAAACAGCGTCAAAACCCACCATGCTAATCTTTAATACTTCGCCTTCTTTGGCGTTGATACTAAAATTTCCATCAAAATCAGTATCAGTTGTGGTTTTAGAATCTACAGCAATAACCATTGCACCTGGAATTCCAATACCATCTTTATCTGACACTTTTCCTTTAATTGCTTGTCCAGACATGTATGCTGGGAGCAGAATTAATGCTAAAAAGCCAAAAATTAAATTTCTCATAAATTGATAATTTGTTAAGTTAGTTCAGCTAAATTAGACTATTACAACGTTATAGTAAGCAAAATGGAGATACTACACAAATACATCAAAACTAAAAAAAGACCTGATTAATCAACGTTTAAAAGCGGTTAAGTGAAAGAAAAAGTACAGCATATTTCATCCTATGATGTAGTAGTGATGTATTATGAATATCTAAATAAAGTGAAATAAAAAAATAATATTCGCAAAAAAACAATCTATTTTATATGGATAATAAAAATTTAGATAAGTTTTCATCTTGGAAAAGGTTCAATTTCTTCCTTAATCGATAGCGATGCAATTCGACACCACGAAAAGAAATATTCATCATTGGAGCTATTTCTTTTGAAGAAAGGTTCATTTTTAAATAGACACAAAGCTTGACATCCTTGGAAGTGAGATTTGGATATTTTTTGGAAAGATTGATTATGAATTCATTGTGAATTTGATTCAAGTTAGTTTCAAAGGTTTCCCATTCATGTTTGTTAATTGAGTTAGCTTTTATGATTTTTCTTATTTCACTTTTTAGTTTATTGAAATCTGATTCTGAATCTAATATTCCTTGAATGTTTTCTATCATTTCACTTTGTTTGGCAATAGAAAGCGATTTTCCCGTAACTTCGGATGATTTGGTTTGCAATTCCAATTCCAGAATATGCTTTTCATATTCTTGTAAATTCAATTCATTTTCTGCTTTCAATTCCATTTCTAGAATTTTCTTTTGGTGCTTCAATTCTTCTTCTTGTAAAACTAATTTTTGTGTGTAACGCATTTTATTCCACTTATAATAGAAGTACAAAATCGTTCCCAAAACAGCCATATATAGTAAAATCATCCAAAAAGAAAAATACCAAGGTTTTGCAACCACAAACTCAAAACCAGAAACTTGATTATAATTTGAACCATCAAAATGATAAATGGCAATGTTATGTGTTCCACTGTTCAAATTATTCAAAACTATTGATCCATTTTTTATAAGAATAAATTTTTTCGAATCATTTATTTTATAAAACAAACTTGGTTTTGTAAACCCGAAGATTCCTGATATTACGCCTATTTTTAGTTCAGAATTGTACTTTATTCTCGATTTATTTTTAACTAAATTTCCAGCCGAAAATGCTTCAATATTAAGAACAGGACTTGGTTGGGTTTCATTTTTTAATTGAAGTGAAATAAATCCATCATCAAGATTTAATAAATAATTATTCCTGTTTTTGAAGATTTTTAAATTGTCGTTAATTATTTTCCCTCGATAATATTTTTCTTGAATACTGTTCCAAACAAACTTGTTTTCATTAACATCAATATGAAACAAAAGCCCATCCTGAAGCACCACAAAGTTGTTTTCGTCGATGGCCACTATGTCCGAAATATTTTTAAAATTTGTATTGAACAATTCATTTTTCACCAATTGGTTGGTAATAGAATTGTAAGTGTACCAAGAATTTTGAATTAAAAAGAGAATTTCGTTTCTAAATTCAAATATCCGAACGCTAAAATCGTTAGTGATTTTACTCTTTTGGGTAATGTTTTCAACACTAATTGTTTTATAATTATCGTCATACAAAATTCTGTACAACCCTCTGTAATTATCGGCTGCCCAAATTTCATTTTTTCGGTTTTGAGCAACATATTTTATGGGTTTAAAAAGTCTATCTAAGATTTGTTTTTTAGATAAATCATTAGTGTCGCTATAAATCCAAACACCGCTGTAGGAGGCTTGCAAATAGGAATTGTTGATGGTGCTTTTGGTTAAATTCCAACCGCCACTTATCGTATTCAATTTAGAAAAATGTCCTTTTTCATAAACAAGGGTTCCTTGAAAATATCCAATTAGATATTTGTCATTCAATTTGCCAATATTCCAAGCTTGTCCTTGCGTATTTGGAACTAAAGAAAATTGATTGTTTTCGTATTTAAAAACGCCGTGATTCGACGCCATTAAATACCCTTTTTCAGTAGTGGCAACAGAATAAACAGACCCCAAAACCCCCGAATTATCATAAAAAATAGCAATGGGTGAATCGACTTCAAGGTATGCAATTCCGTTGTCTAATCCCAACCACAAATTATTTTCTTTGTCTTGACCAATACTCAAAATTGAATTGTTCATCAGGACATTATTCCTATTGATATTTTTAAACGAGTTGGTTTTCAAATCAAAAATATAGACGCCTTTGCTGGCTGTTCCAATGATTAGTTTATTGTTTTTTATAAACTTTGCAACATTGATATAAGCCAATTTCAAAATTTCATTCAATGGGTTTTTCCAAGAATTTAAAACTCCATTTTCTAAAATAAAAACCCCATTTTTTTGAGTGAATATGTAAGTTTTATTTTGATGTTTTTCGATGGCATGAATCACATTGTTTTCTAGAATTTCCCATCCCTTTACTTTTGAAATAGTGGCATTATTCATTTTATAAATACCGCTACCCACTGATGCTACCAGGAGTTCATTATCAATTATAAAGCAATAGGAAATAAGAAATGGAAGTTTCGTTTTCTTCAATTTCTTACCATCATAAAGAAAAATTTCGTTGAACGATTGAAAATAAATTTGGTTGTCAAACTTAAAAATTTTCCAAATCTCTTCATTGTCTTTTTCATCAAATACTTTTTTATCCGCAGAAATTGATTTATAAATCATTTTTCCGTCTTTTCGAGACCAATACCCAAATTCTTTATAAGAACCTGAATAAATTTTATCACCTTCAACAAAGATGGAGCGAATTATGGTTTTATT
>DMHA01000325.1:0-1659 GCA_003449615.1 Flavobacterium sp. | reverse complement strand
GCAAAATAGATTGCGTCATCATTACCTTGGGCTACATTCCATATCTGATTGTCGCCTTGATAGTTGGATTTACTATAATTTTCGACAAAAGGCAACAACTCCTGAGCAGAAATTTGGAAAGAGAATAAGTAGAAAGCAAATATCTTAAATAAGCAGTTTTTCAAAATAGAAGAAATTTATTTTCAAATATAATCACATTTATTTATTCTAAACATAAAAAGCTTCTTGATTAAGAGGCCAGAAATTTGTTAGAAAATATATTTAAAATTATTTTCCATCGACATAATCTTGCAAATAACTAAATCTTGGTGTAAGTTTTCCGTTCTTGGTCATTTTTGCCCGTTGTAGAATTCCGTCTTTATCACCGTTGAAAAAAGCTGGAATTACATGCTCCATAAACATTTCGCCAAAACCTTCGCTAGATTCTTTTGGCAATTCACAAGGCAAATTATCGACCGCCATCACCACGATGGCCGCGGGATGAAACAAATCTATTTCTTTATTCTCGATAGGCAAATAACCATACAAAGGTTCATCAATCGTAGAAGGTCTAGTTGTGCAAGCGATAGAACCATCGACATCGCAGGAAATATCGGCAACAACTTTTATTTTACAATCTTTGGCTTTGAGCATTTCACGAGTGAGAATATCTGGAGCTTCACTGGCGTGAAAATGCCCTGTGATGTAGATATCCGAAACTTTGGTAAACCGCTCAAAATTTGAAACATAGTCGGTGGGATTCTGAAAAAAATCATTGAAATCTAAAACTTGACCGTCTTTTCGAATGTTATAATCCAAAACATCAATCTGCGTATAGACGGGTTGTGTGTAGTTTTTTGTCAAATAATTTTCGACCGAAACTTCCTTAATTTTAATAGCATCTAGAATTTCTTTGACACCGCTTCCTACTTTTCCGGTTCCGGTATTCACAATTTTGATTGGTGGCAAAATCAATCGTTTCAAATGCGCAATCATTTCTTGTTTTCCTGAAAGTGATGCTGCTTTGGGGAGTTTGAACAATTCGAATTTTATTCCAAAAGCCCGAAAACTATTGTAAGCACCAACAAATCCCGCATATTTTCCAAAACCTATCAATCGGATGTTGTGCTCATTGACAATGGTTTCGTGGTCATAAAAATCGATTTTTTTTTCTAATAATGCTTGCAACAATTTTCTGTTGTGCGGTTGCTTTTTGACGGTGTGCGAAAAAAAGAAATACGATTTATTAGGAATTAAATATTCTACTGGAACTTCTTTCACACCAAAAAACACTTCACAATCGCTAATATCATTGGCCACTTCGATTCCCATATTTCTATATTCGTCATCAGAAAAAGCTCGAATATCGGAACTTTCCACCTTTACAGAAACGCTTTGATAAAGCTGTTTTAATCTTGCTAGTTCGTCGGGTGTGAATACCACTCTTCTGTCGGGTGTACTTTTTCTTTCTTTTATAATTCCGAATTTCATGGACTTGAATTACTAATTAATATAACTTTCACAAGTTGATTTGTTACAAAAATAACATTTTAAATGAACTCCATTCCCTTTTTAGAAAATGATTTTAAAAATAAAAACAATGTAAATTGATTTTTAAGATAGTGCCTAAAAACCCTGAAATAAAGTTTAGGTATTGTTAAACTTATAGGTATAGGCGTT
>DMHA01000424.1 GCA_003449615.1 Flavobacterium sp. | reverse complement strand
ACTTTTAAAAAGTTGTCAAATCTTAACCGAATTAAAAATTGTCAAATCTTAACCGAAATTTCAAAACCAAAACAATACTTGTTTTGAATCACATTTTCAAGATACTCTTATATTCGGCACTGTTATCCAAAATGCTTGTGGCTTTCTTAATTTCGGAATTGTTTTTCAAAAAATATTGATACAATCCTTCTTGATATTGATACCGTTTGATGATTTCGATAAGGATTAAATTTTTGATTTCTTTTTTGTTTTTATCCAATAAAATTTCTTCACTTTTTTGAAGCGCCGCTAGCAATTGTTGGTATTCTGTGGTAATACTTTCGTCAATATTTTCTTTTTTGGCTGCAGCCAAAGTGTTTTTCAAAGCCAATTCTGTTTCGGTGTCGAACGAAAATTTTTGAGTTTTTAAATATTGTTTAAAATCTAAAAAATCGGAATCTGAAATGGTTGGGATTTTATCGCCAAGCGATAAATTTTTGTAATAATAGGAAGTTACATAGTCAAAAATCCCGTCGTTTTTGAGCAAGGAATTTGTAATCGGACTCGTTTTAGTTTCTTCCAATTCGATGTCGGGCTGAATGCCGCCACCATCATAAACCGTTCGTCCTTTTCTGGTTTTGAAGGCGTTATAATTCTTGGCTTCGGTTTTGGTGGCCAGTCCGTTTTTGTCTTTTTGATTGTAATTTAATGCTTGAATACATCTTCCTGAAGGCGTGTAATAGCGCGAAATAGTCACTTTCAGTTGGGTTCCATACGTTAAATCAACTGGTCTTTGCACCAATCCTTTTCCAAAACTGCGACTGCCAATAATAACTGCACGATCTAAATCCTGCAAGGCTCCCGACACAATTTCCGATGCCGAAGCACTTTTTCCGTTAACAATAATGGCCAATGGAATTTCAGTATCTACTGGTTCTTTCGAAGTTTTGTAGGTATTATTGTGTTTCTCAATTTTTGATTTTGTAGTAACAATAACTTCATTTTTTGGCACAAACAAATTACAAATATTTACCGCTTCGTTCAAAAGACCTCCAGGATTGTCTCTCAAATCCAAAACAATTCTTTCTGCTCCTTCTTTTTTTAGTTGTTCCAAGGCTTGTTTGGTTTCAAAAGAAGCTTTCTGATTGAAACGTGCCAAAACAATATAGCCCGTTTTGTCGTCTATTTTTCCAAAAAAAGGAACCGATTTTACTTCTACTTCATCCAGAACGATTTGTGTATTATTGGTTTTGCCTTGGCGAATATATTTGACCTCAATTTTAGTGTTTTTGGCACCTCTAAAAAGTTGCGAAGCATCGTCTTTGAAATCCGACAAAAGAATATCGCCAATTTGAATCACTTCGTCACCGGCTTTAAGTCCCGCTTTGTCGGCAGGAAAATTTTTGTAGGGTTCTTTAATGATTAATTTATCGTTTTTCCGGGTAATTACCGCACCTATTCCAGTGTATTCACCCGTGTTGTTGATTTTGAATTTCACCACATCTTGCTCGTTAAAATAAACCGTGTAAGGATCAAGACTTGCCAACATTCCCTTGATGGATTTGTCCATCAAATCACCCGGATTGGTTTCATCGACATAGTTTTTGTTCAGTTCTTTGAAAAGCGTGGTAAATATTTCGATTTGTTTGGCAATTTCAAAAAAATCATCTTTGAAACTAACGCCAACAAATAGAAATGCCGAAGCAACAAGAGGAATTACATATTTTTTTTTAAAGGGAGAAATCATTTTTATGTGGTTTTTTTCTTAAATCGTTTTCTAATATAGTAAAACGATACCGCTAAAATAATGAGAAAAGGCCAAATACTGAGTAATCCGATGAAGAAACTTGAAATTCCATTGAAACCAGAGGAAATGGCGTTCCAAATTTTAGAGCCGTAGGAAACCGTTATGCCTTCTTCAATGGCAACGGTTTTGTAAAATTCGATGTTGATGGTACTCATCGAAACCCGACTTTGCATATAACGCAATTGTCCTTCTTTGGCTTCAATTTCTTCGCGAATAGCCGAAAGTTGTGCTTCGATTTCCAACATTTCCGAAACCTTATTGGCTTTTTTCAAAAGTTCGAGATAACGAGTTTCGAGCTTTTTTTTGGCTTTCAAACGGGCAGCAACATCAATGTATTCCTCGGTTACATCTTGTGATGAAATTTCTTTGTTGTCAAAATAAGAAACCCCTTTGGAAATATCAGTCAAAAATAAATCGAAGTTTTTGCTGGGAACACGAACCGTAATTCGTCTAAAAATCGAGCCATATTCTTTGCCTTCGGTATCGTTTTGAATAATAGCGTTGTGTTTTTTTACAGCCGCAATCATTTGGTTGTAAGTTTCGCCTAAATCATTGGTTTCAAATTTAATATTACCATTTTTAATGATTTTTTGTTCAGTTTTTTCAACAACATTTTCTTCTGCATTTGCAACTACAGGCTTAACAAATTTCACTTGATCAACCTCTGGCGGAGGAGGTGCTGCTGATTCATCTAGGCTTTCAGATACTTTCACATCTGCATTTTCTGAAATGGCTTCGTATGCAGCTGTTTGCTGATTTTCAGAAGCTTCTTCCGATTTTTCACAACCAGAAAACAACAAAAGTAACATCATAAATAGGAGTAGATTTTTCATAAGATTTTGGTTTGATTAAGTTTTGAAATAAATTGCTGATCTTCTTTGGTTTAGACCTAACAGGTTTCAAAAACCTGTTAGGTCTTTAGAACCTGTTAGGTCTTGAAAAAAAATGATTTCGAAAATCGATTATTGTTTTGAATATCAGAACGTAAAAATAATGACTATTCGTATAAAAAATAGAAGTCTATTCCTCGTTTTTTAACTGCGATACAAATTTTTCAAACAATTGAATGGTTTTGGTGTTAATTTCCTCATAAGTCAATCTGTCTTTGCTTTGGTAAAAAAACATAAAAGCATAGTTTTTATCCAAATTATCCATCAGAATGTGTTTGTTCAAACGATAGGTTTCTCGAAGTACCCGTTTGAAGTAATTTCTGTCCACAGCGTGTTTAAAGTATTTCTTGGAAACCGAAACCCCCATTTTTAACATCTGTTCAGAATCATTTGGAATCCCATAATCATTTTCCACAAAAACCAGTCTCAAAGGATATTTGGACACGGATTTGCCTTTGGAAAAAAGCAAATCTATCGTGATTTTGCTTTTAAGCTTTTCGGTTTTAGGGTAAGTGAATTTCATTTTATTTATATGAAGGCAAATATTTTAGTAAGCAAAGGTACAATTAAACCCTAAAAGATAAATGTTTTGTATTGAAATCGAAGGCTGAAAATATTTATTACTTTTGTGTGTAATTTTGAAAGATGAAGAAAATTTTATTATACCCCATAACCCTGATTTATTATATCGTTTACTTGTCGGTAATGTGTATTATTCATCCCATTCAGTGGATGGCATTTAAGATTTTTGGCGACAAGGGATTGAAAACCTCCTTTGATTATGTGGGTTATTTTAGTTTGAAATGCAATCATATTTTAGGCACAAGATTTACATTCGAAAATATAGAACTTATACCAAAAAATGTCCCTTTGATTTTTGTATCCAATCATCAAAGTCTGTTAGATACAGCGGGAATTATTTGGTATTTGCGAAAATTTAATTGTCTTTTTGTTACAAAAAAAGAGTTGGGCAAAGGCATTCCGAGTGTTTCTTATTTTTTGAGAAATGGAAAATATGTAATGATTGACCGAAACAATCCCAAACAAGCTATTCCAAAAATAAAATCCTTGGCAGAATATATTGAAAAAGAAAAATGTTCTGCTGTTATTTTCCCTGAAGGAACCAGAAGTAAAAACGGAGAACCTTTAGAATTTGCCCAAAGTGGATTAAAAATTTTGTGTAAATATGCCCCTTCTGCCTATATTGTTCCTATAACTATTAACAATTCTTGGAAAGTATATCAATATGGTTATTTTCAGTTGAGTGTTGGACATCACATCTTTTTTACGGTTCACAAATCCATTAAAGTTAGCGATTTTACTTTTGATGAAATATTCGAAAAAACCAAAAAAACCATTATTCAAGGGATAAAAATTTAGTTATGGAAATAAAAAGATGCGACTGGTGTTTGTCGAGTGATTTATATAAAAAATACCACGACGAAGAATGGGGCGTTCCTGTTTATGATGACCAAAAATTATTTGAATTCCTGATTCTCGAAACTTTTCAGGCAGGATTGAGTTGGATTACCATTCTAAAAAAAAGAGACAACTTTCGTTTGGCTTTTGATGATTTCGATTATAAAAAAGTTGCTCAATATTCTGAAAATAAAATTCAGGAATTACTACTCGATGCTGGAATTATTCGCAATCAATTAAAAATTAGAGCAGCAGTAACTAATGCCATTGCATTTATAAAAGTTCAAGAAGAATTTGGTAGTTTCAGCCAATACATTTGGGGTTTTACAAATGGAGAAATTGTGGATAACAAACCAAAAACACTAAAAGATCTTCCTGCAAGTTCTCCACTTTCAGACAAAGTGAGTAAAGATCTAAAAAAAAGAGGGTTCAAATTTGTGGGTTCCACGGTTATTTATGCTCATCTTCAGGCCACTGGCATGGTGAATGATCATGTTGAAGATTGTTTTAAAAGAAATAATGCTTTGTGAAATGAAAATTTAGTCCAAAAAAATCACACAAACAACGCCTTCAATTCGGTAGCATCTTGAGGATTCAATTTTCCATCAAAGACCAAAAATCCATATTTATTTAAAAGAAAAAGCCACTTTTTTCCCAAGTCCAATTTCTAAAAGTTTGTACAATGTTGAAAGTTGAATATCGCTATGTCCGTTTTCAATTCTAGAGATGAAACTTTTTTTAGTTCCCGTTTTTTCGGCAAGTTGTTCTTGAGTTAAATGAGCCAGAAGCCTTTCCTCTTTTATCATTTCGCCAATAGAAAATGCTTTTGCTTTAATTTCAAATTCGGCACGTTTTATAGAACCAACTGCTCCATAACGTTTGTCAAGATGTTGTTCAAATGTTGTTGTGTTTTTTATCTTTGTTTCCATTTTATTTTTCATTAAAATATTCCGTTTTTAATTTCTCTGCTTTGTCAATTTCTGCTTTAGGAGTCTTTTGGGTTTTCTTTTGAAATCCATTGAATAATACTACCAAGCGTCCTTCGTCAAAACAGCAAAATATTCTATAAATATTGCTGCCAAGCTCTACTCTAATTTCATAAAGTCCGTTGGTTCCTTCTATGTGCTTTAGGAATTTTCTTGGAACTCTTTCGATAACAGTTATTAAAAACAAGACTTCATCAATTTTATCTTTTACTTTTTCGGTTTGCTTTTCAAAGAAATCCTCAAAGTGGTTTTTGTAAAAATGAATTTGTCTAATTTTTTCCATTACGCAAAGTTAACTAATAATGGAACATATACAAATGTTTTTGCTCCATTTTATCAAATGATTAGAAAGTCGAATGTTTCACACAAACAACGCCTTCAATTCTGAAGCATCTTGAGGATTTAATTTTCCCGCCAAGACCAAACTCAATTGTTTTCTTCTCAATGCGTCATCAAAACGGTGTTTTTCAAGTTTGGTTTCGGGAATGATGGGCGGTACTTCAACTGGTTTTCCCGTTTCGTCAACGGCAACAAAGGTATAGATGGCTTCATTGGATTTGATTCTTTCGCCAGATTCTCTGTCTTCAATCCAAACGTCGAGGTAAATTTCCATTGAAGTTTTGAAAGCTCTTGATACTTTAGCCTCTACAATAACCACGCTTCCCAGCGGAATAGCTTTGTTGAAAGCCACGTGGTTTACCGAAACAGTTACTGAAATGCTTCGCGAATGCCTTCCTGCAGCAATACTCGCAGCACGATCCATACGGGCCAACAATTCGCCACCAAAAAGATTGTTCAAAGCGTTAGTTTCGCTGGGCAAAACGATATCCGTCAATACGGTCAAAGATTCAGAAGGATGTTTTGAAGTCATAATTTATGATTTTTTGTCAATAAAGCACAAATGTTTTGTGCCATTGAAATTGCCATTGATATTACCATTGATATTGCCATTGATATTACCATTGATATT
>DMHA01000091.1 GCA_003449615.1 Flavobacterium sp. | reverse complement strand
TATGATAGTATGCGTTTGAAAGAACCAAAAATTGCTGGTAAAACTGCAACTTGGGTTGATGTGGATTCAAAACTAAAATCAAGTTTGGCTGATGCTAAGGCAAAAGGGGGACAAGTTGTTCTTTTGACCAATACTTTAGCAAGTCCATCTACTGAAACGCTCATCACGGAATTTCTTGGTAATAATCCAAATGCAAAACACGTTATTTACGATGCAGTTTCTGAATCAGAAACTTTAGATGCATTCGAAACAGTTTATGGCGAAAGAGCTTTGGTTGATTATGATTTTTCTAAAGCTGCGGTAATTGTTTCTGTTGGAGCAGATTTCTTAGGAGATTGGCAAGGTGGAAATTATGGTTCAAGTTATGCCAAAGGAAGAATTCCTCAAGGTCCAAAAGGAAATCAAAAAATATCCCGACATTTCCAGTTGGAAGCGAATATGACATTATCTGGTGCTGCTGCCGATAAACGTGTTGCCATGTCAACCGCCAATCAAAAGCAAGCATTAGTATTGATATACAATACAGTTGTTGGAGCATCAATTCCAGTGACATTGGATGCAAAATTAAAAGCTGAAGTTTCAAAAATTGCTCAAGAATTGGTTAAATCTGGAGGCAAAGGCGTTTTGGTTTCGGGTATTCAGGATAAAAATGCACAATTGTTGGTTTTGGCCATCAATCAAGTGTTGAAAAGTGAGTCTTTTTCAACTGTTGGGACAAGACAAATCAGAAAAGGTTCAAACCAAGTCGTTTCTCAATTGATTGCTGCGATGAAAGCAGGAAGCGTTCATACTTTGATAATGAGTGGAGTGAATCCGGTTTACTCTTTACCCAATTCAAAAGATTTTGTTGATGGATTGAAAAAAGTAAGTCTTTCGGCTTGCTTCTCTTTGAAAGAAGATGAAACGGCTTTACTTTCTACAATTGCTGCAGCTGCGCCTCATTACTTAGAATCTTGGGGAGATGTAAGCATTACAAAAGGAACTTATAGTTTGACTCAACCAACGATTCGTCCTTTATTTACAACCAAACAATTTCAAGACGTTTTATTGTCTTTGAATGGAATTGCTGGTACTTATTACGATTATTTAAAATCGAGTTCAGCCTCTATAATTTCAGGTTCAACATGGAATCAAGTTTTACACGACGGAATATTTGTTGGTGCAATACCAACCACTTCTGGAGGAACGGCAGATTATAACGGAGCTGCAACTGCTTTGGCACAATCAAATGCAGCACAAGGTTTTGAATTAAATTTATATACTAAAACTGGTTTAGGAGACGGTCAGCAAGCCAACAATCCTTGGTTGCAAGAATTTCCAGATCCAATCACAAGAGTTTCTTGGGATAATTATGTTACTGTTTCGGCTGCCGATGCCAAGAAATTGGAATTATCCAATGAAATTGTTGCCGATGGTGGATTGAATGGAAGTTATGCCACAATCAAAACCGTTGGTGGAGTTACATTAGAAAATGTTCCAGTAATTGTTCAACCAGGACAAGCGGTTGGAACGGTTGGTTTGGCATTTGGTTATGGTAAAAAAGCCGCTTTAAAAGAAGAGATGCAAGTAGGTGTAAATGCCTATTCATTATATAAAGATTTTAGTAACGTACAATCGGTTTCATTGACAAAAGCTGAAGGAGTTCACGAATTTGCTTGTGTTCAAGGTCAAAAAACGTTAATGGGTCGTGGCGATATTATTAAAGAAACTACTTTAAAAATATTCAATACTGAAGACGCAGAGTTTTGGAATCCACAACCCATGGTTTCCTTGGATCACAAAGAAGTTAAAGCAACCTCGGTTGATTTATGGTCTTCATTTGATCGTTCAGTAGGGCATCATTTCAATCTTTCAATCGATTTGAATGCTTGTACCGGTTGTGGCTCTTGCGTTATTGCTTGCCACGCCGAAAATAACGTTCCTGTTGTTGGAAAAGAAGAAGTGAGAAAAAGCCGTGATATGCACTGGTTGCGTATTGACAGGTATTATTCTTCGGAAGATACTTTTGCAGGAGATAATGAAGCTAAAGAAAATCTTTCTGGAGTAGGAGCTATTGACTATGTTTTTGGAGATAGAGAAGGGAATGGTTCGTTATCAGGATTTGATAGATTGCAAGAAGCATCAGAAAACCCACAAGTGGCTTTCCAGCCTGTAATGTGTCAGCACTGTAATCACGCTCCTTGTGAAACAGTTTGTCCTGTTGCAGCAACCTCTCACAGTCGTCAAGGTCAAAACCACATGGCATACAACAGATGTGTTGGTACTCGTTATTGTGCGAACAACTGTCCTTATAAAGTGCGTCGTTTCAACTGGTTCTTGTATAACAAAAACAGTGAATTTGATTTCCACATGAATGACGATTTAGGTCGTATGGTGTTGAATCCAGATGTAAGTGTTCGTTCTCGTGGGGTTATGGAAAAATGTTCCATGTGTATTCAAAAAACACAAGCCACTATTTTGTCCGCCAAAAACGAAGGTAGAGAAATTATGGATGGAGAATTCCAAACCGCTTGTTCAAGTGCTTGTACCACTGGAGCAATGATTTTTGGAGATGTTAATGACAAAGAGAGCAAAGTTGCCAAGTTGGCTGAAGAAGAAAGAATGTATCATTTGTTAGAGCACGTTGGAACAAAACCAAATGTTTTCTATCATGTGAAAGTAAGGAACACATAGAATTGTATAATGTAAAATGTAAAATCGTATATTGTTTTGAATATTTATTATTTCAATTTACATTCTACAATATACAAATTTAAAAAATAATTTAAAAATCAATTTAAAGGATTATGTCTCATATATACGACGCTCCCATTAGAAAACCTTTAATCATAGGTGATAAATCTTATCACGATGTAACAGTAGATGTTGCTGCACCTGTTGAGGGGAAAGCCAACAAGCAATGGTGGACTGTGTTTTCAATCGCATTAGCAGCCTTTCTTTGGGGATTGGGCTGTATCATTTATACCATTTCTACTGGTATTGGTACTTGGGGATTAAACAAAACCGTTGGTTGGGCTTGGGATATTACCAACTTTGTTTGGTGGGTTGGTATTGGTCACGCAGGAACTTTAATTTCGGCGGTACTTTTATTATTCCGTCAACGATGGAGAATGGCGATTAACCGTTCTGCGGAAGCGATGACTATTTTCTCTGTAATTCAGGCAGGTTTATTTCCTATTATCCACATGGGTCGTCCTTGGTTGGCTTATTGGGTGGTTCCTATTCCGAATCAATTTGGATCACTTTGGGTAAACTTTAACTCGCCATTACTTTGGGACGTATTTGCAATTTCAACCTATCTTTCGGTATCATTAGTTTTTTGGTGGACAGGGTTGTTACCTGATTTTGCCATGATTCGTGACAGAGCAGTAACTCCATTTAACAAAAGAGTTTATTCTATTTTGAGTTTTGGTTGGAGCGGAAGAGCAAAAGACTGGCAACGTTTTGAAGAAGTTTCTTTAGTTTTGGCAGGTTTGGCAACACCACTGGTACTGTCAGTTCACACGATTGTATCTATGGACTTTGCTACTTCGGTAATTCCAGGGTGGCATACGACCATTTTCCCTCCCTACTTTGTGGCTGGAGCAGTTTTCTCAGGATTTGCAATGGTAAATACGTTGCTTATTATTATGAGAAAAGTATCTAATCTTGAAGCTTATATTACGATCCAACATATCGAATTGATGAACATCATCATTATGATTACAGGTTC
>DMHA01000210.1:11299-12903 GCA_003449615.1 Flavobacterium sp. | reverse complement strand
GTTTTTTTAGTAGGTGTTTTTTAGTTTTTTGGAAGTTATTTTTATTGTGTCCACACGAAAGGATTCGTGCGGTAGCGAGGAATTCTGAACTAAACGACATTGATTATTAATTGGTGTAAATTAGAAAAATGCTTCGTATGTGAAATTGTCCTTGTAAATTTATTTCCTATTTTTGCCACACAAAATATAAACACAAAGAATATGAGTTCATTTGACGTGGTCATTATAGGTTCTGGACCAGGAGGATATGTATCGGCAATTCGTTGCTCACAATTGGGTTTCAAAACTGCTATTATTGAAAAATATTCCACTCTTGGAGGAACTTGCCTCAATGTGGGTTGCATTCCATCAAAAGCATTGTTATCATCATCGCATCATTATAGTGAAATTGCCCATTTTGCCGAACACGGAATCGAAGTTTCGGGCGAAGTAAAAGTAAATTTGGAAAAAATGATTGCCCGAAAACAAGCTGTTGTCGATCAAACTTCGGGAGGGGTGAAATTTTTAATGGACAAAAACAATATCACAGTTTATAATGGTTTAGGTTCCTTTGTAGATGCAACTCATGTTTCTGTTGCCAAAACCGATGGAACTTCGGAAACTATCGAAGCCAAAAATATCATTATTGCAACAGGTTCAAAACCATCTTCGTTGCCATTCATAAAAATTGATAAGGAAAGAATTATCACTTCAACCGAAGCTCTAAAATTGAAAGAAGTGCCAAAACACCTTGTTATTATTGGTGGTGGCGTTATCGGAATCGAATTGGGGCAAGTGTATTTACGATTAGGGGCTCAAGTATCCGTAGTGGAATTTATGGACAGAATTATTCCAGGAATGGATGCTTCATTGTCTAAAGAATTGACCAAAGTTTTGAAAAAACAAGGAATGAAATTCTATGTTTCTCAAAAAGTGAAATCAGTTGAAAGAAATGGAGATATCGTAATGGTTCAAGCTGAAAATGCAAAAGGAGAACTCATTACTCTAGAAGGCGATTATTCCTTGGTTTCGGTTGGTCGTCGTCCCTATACTGACGGTTTGAATGTTGATAAAGTGGGTGTTAAAATTTCAGATAGAGGGATGGTCGAAGTGAACGATCATTTGCAAACCAATATTTCAAATATTTATGCTATTGGCGATGTGGTTCGAGGTGCCATGTTGGCTCACAAAGCCGAAGAAGAAGGAACAATGGTTGCCGAAATATTGGCTGGTCAAAAACCGCACATTAATTACAACTTGATTCCCGGAGTGGTTTACACTTGGCCAGAGGTGGCTGCAGTTGGGCAAACCGAAGAGCAATTGAAAGCAGCGGGAGTCGAATTCAAATCTGGAAGTTTTCCTTTCAAAGCATTAGGTAGAGCAAGAGCCAGTGGAGATTTAGACGGATTTGTCAAAATTCTTGCCGATGCTAAAACCGATGAAGTTTTAGGCATTCACATGATTGGTGCCCGTTGTGCCGATTTAATTGCCGAAGCCGTAACTGCAATGGAATTCAAAGCCTCAGCGGAAGATATTTCGAGAATGAGCCACGCCCATCCAACTTTTGCAGAAGCCATAAAAGAAGCAGCATTAGCGGCGACAGACAATAGAGCCTTACACGTGTA